>BDTY01000076.1 GCA_002897955.1 archaeon BMS3Bbin15 | reverse complement strand
GTAAGATAATTTAGCCAGCTATCTTCTCCTTAATTTCAGCTATCTCTGCTCTAATCTCAGCAATATCATTTTTCATATCTTCAGCCAGGGAATCTCTTGTCTTTCTGGATTCTTCCACTATAGTACCCCTTGTTTTGTGGGATTCTTTCCTTACGGTTGCTCTCATTTTGTGGAATTTCTCTCTTAAATAACCTGTCAGCTCTATTCTATTTCTCCAGCCATTTTCCCCCAGTAAATCGCTATCTTGGAAAGTTGCATTGCCGTGAGATATCGGTAGTAGTTCTCGGTCTTCATCACTGTGCCTTTATACTCCTCTTCGACCACCTTATTGACAATAGCGTTCTCCGGAAGCTTAGAGTTAATAATCTCCCTGAAAGTCTTTATTTTTTCTTCAGAGCAGTCCAGTAGCACATAGACAGCCTCTTTACCATCTTCAAAAGTGTTATCTGCAAAGAACCTTTCCAGCTCCAATGATTCAGCTACGCCCATGAGGAAAGGGCGATAGCCCACCTCATGAACTTTTTCACCAGTGATAATGATTTTTGTTTTCATTTTGATTTTCCGTCTCCGTTAGTTTTGTATTACAAATCATTGGTTCCAGCCTATACTTCTTCCTTTTTATCAAGGGTTTATACCCCTTTCGGTTTAACTGAATACTTGTGGAGTTGACTTTAGCTATACCAAATCCACACAGAAAAAAGATAGGCATGCCTTTGCTTTCAGGAATTCTGAAGCAGGAGGGAATATCTCGGACGAATGGATAGGAAAGTGAGTTTTCTGTCAATGATGAGATGCCAAAGAACACAAAGAGAGAAGGTTCTCTTCTTCTTATGGTAGGAAGGTAAGATGGGGGAATCCTACAGTATTTATCACATATTTTTCTGAGATTGAAATCCATAGAAAGAAATGACGAAGAACAGTCCCGGTAAAATAAAGGTAGAGGGTCATATGACACTATTCCAGGTTACAACTTCTCGACCATCTCGGCAGCTTTTACAATCTTATTAACAAATCTCACCGACAATAATCACCTGCATGGACATACATGAACTCATTTCCCTTTATACTCTAAGTATAATTTGGAAAATTCTTCTAAGCTTATTTCAGTGTCTTCTCTGATTATTTTACGAAGAAGCCCTTTAGGAATATCCCTGTTTACATGCACAGGAACAGTGGTTGCCCTACCATCTTCTGACTTCAATCTTACATGAGAACCCTTTATTCTTGTAACTTTAAAGCCTATATATTCTAGGAATTTTACGAGTTCTTTACCTTTAATCACAGGAAGTTTAGACATTCTGAGCTACTTCCAGTTCCCTGAATCCTACAAACTTGTTGAGCTCCTCGACATTCGTTTCTTCAAGGCATATGTCTATGACTTCCTTTATGTTCTCCAAAGCCTCATCTATGGTTTCACCATAGGAATGACAGCCTTTAAATAGCGGACAGCTCACTATGTAGTACCTATCTTCATCCTGCTCGATTATTATGGGTAGATGTATTTTTTCCATTTTTGATGTCTCCACTTATATATATATTTCACATATTAAAGAGATTTCGTTTAACTGGGGAAGGTGTGCTGAGACCATCCAGTCAGACCTTTTCCTTATAAGCCTTTCCATTTTTCCCGATGTCCTGAGATTACTAAAATAGGTTTAATGAATAAAGCATAAATCTCTACGAAAGGCGTATCTGTGGAAAAAGGTTATCATATGCTTAAAATAAGTTCATTTGACTTTGACAGGACTAAGTATATTGACGACTTGAGGAATTACCAAAGTTTATCCCTTTCTTTTCAAAAAACCAGTTTAGTTCAGCTCCAACAGCATCCACCTTCTCCCAACTAAATCCACCTTTGTTCCAACAGCTCTAACTTCTCTTACTGTATCATCCTGTTTCTCAATCATAATGCCACCAAAAGTAGCAATTTTATGAAGCTGCATCGCCGTAAGGTATCGGTAGTAACTCTCTGTTTTCATTACATTGCCGGAGTAATCCTCAACCTTAACCTCATCCACAGAAGCATTCTCCGGATATTTAGAAGATATAATCCCAATAAAAGAATCAACCCTGTCCTGGGAAGAATCTATCATAATATGTACTGCTTGCCTCTCATTGATTATGGTATTATCTGCAAAAAAGTATTCTATACCAAGACCCTCGGCAATACCCAGAAGGAAAGGGCGGTAACCCACATTCTGAACCCTGCCGAAAATCACAACTCTTTTCTTCATAGATATACCTTACTTACAACTTTTATATATTCTTCCACAAGCCAGTATAGTCTATAATATACTGAATAATTTCGAAATTCTTTATGAATTTAAAAAATTCTTTTCACATTCAACACCTTTCTGCAAATCGATAATTATAATAAAAATAAGCAAGAAAGCTCACATGCCTTAGCATAGAGAGCATATCACCTGTCATAATACTTCAGAATATGCATTCTATATGCAATAGCAAGGGTATCGACAAACATGCACCATATTGCCTTTAAATTTATTCTGCTGTCATTGTTGAAAGTCAAATCCACAGGCACCTCCACCACCCTGTAACCCCTCCTGATGGCATTTGCCAGCAGCTCAACATCAAAGGCATATTCTTTTACAAGAACCCTTGGCATAACATCCTCAAGCACCTCACGCCTGAACAGCTTTATTCCAACCTGTGTGTCTCTCACATTCAAATTGAAGAGCATCCTGGTAAACAGAAAATAGGAAGTGCTCAACACCTTTCTGCTGATTGGATAGTTTACAATTTTTGAATCCGGATGCTTCTTTGAGCCGGCAATCACATCTGCCCCGCTTCTGGACATCACATTAAGAAATCTGTCAATCTGCCCGGGATGCAGGTCGCCGTCTGCATCCATAAAAAATATCATCTCACCCTCAGAGTGTTCAAAACCATACTTCAGGGCATGCCCTTTCCCCATGTTCCGGTCATAAGAGAGAACTTTAACAATACCATTGTGCAATTTTTCCAGTTCTATTGCTTTTTTTAATGTGGAATCTGTGCTTCCGTCATCCACCAGCAGTATTTCATACTCTTCCGAAAGCCCATCCAGTACTTTTCTAAGGTTTTCCACCACACTTGCAACCCTATCAGCCTCATTATAGGCGGGCACAATAACAGAAATTATACTCTCACTTCCATGTATCTATTAAGACCTCCATGTATATATTAAGCTTGCAATAAGAAGGGCGAGGTTAACCGATAGTAGCACGTAAATCATTTCCAGTGGCGAGGCATGGAAGATTAGCAGGAGTAAAACCTCAAGCAATGTGAAGCCAGCAAATATAGCGACATAACGCATGTTTTTTATGGCAAGATGGTAGTTGAGCAGAATTGTCGAAAGCGAAAAGAAAAGCATTGCCAGACCGTAAGGTGCTATGAGCGGAAGCGCATCGAGATAGCGGGAGCCGAAGAATATCACAACAAGCCGGGGAAATAAGATGTAGGCGGCGACCACAATACCTGAAAGCAGGAAAGAATACACGAGGCTCTTTTTCAGAACTCTGCCTGTTGCCTCTCCACGGGTATGCCTTTCGGCAATCATCGGGAACATCACAGCATATATCGCCGAGGGAAAGAAAAAGACGATTTTGCCAAGCACACTTGCCGAAGTGTAGAGTCCTGCCACATGGGCTGAGAAGAAGTACTTCGCAAACACAACGTCAAGGTTGGAGGGCACAGAAAAGCAGAACATCGCAATAAGTACAGGTGCGGAGTAAGAATAGAAGGCGGAAAAGTTAAAATTTGACTCATGGCTGCTCTGCTTCAGGTAAGGGGCAATTAGGTAGAGGGATATAAAAAGGGCAACAATGGCACCAATGGCAGCCCCAAGGAGGGCACCTGTAACGCCATAGCCCAGAGCAACCAGAGCAATCGCTGAGATTAATTTGAAGAAGGTGCTGGAAACACCTATAGAGCCAAGAGCATAGAAACGCTTTAAGCCGCGGAGCGTACCCCCTGTTATAGGCATGAGCCATGCAAAGAAGAGAATAAAGGCAAGAACCACCACGGGCTCGGCATCTGGCATTTTCAGAAGGGAGGCTATATCATTTCTTGCCAGAAAGAAAGCGAAAGAGAAGATCAAACCAATTAAAATCACACGCTTAAAAGCACCCCGGAGGAAGGGGCCTATCTCCCTGTTCTCGGCTGCAAGATTTGTAACAAAGCTCGTTGTACTTGTGCCTAGAGTATTGGAAACTATACCCAGCATATAAGAAATTGCAAATAGTGCACCGAAAACGCCGTATTC
>BDTY01000075.1 GCA_002897955.1 archaeon BMS3Bbin15 | reverse complement strand
TAGATAGGTAAAACGGATAAAAATGGAATTCTCAGGTGAAATTACTGGAAAACATGGTGAAAATCAAAACTGACAGGATAAATTTTGAATAAATGGCGTGTGTGGAGAGATGAAGGATTTTTAAGACAGGTTATGCAACAGTCTCTATATATGTAATATTAACATCGAGTTCAGCAATAATCGTAGATATGTCCCTTAGCAGGCCCTTTCTATCTGTTGCAAATAGACTTATACCAATTGTATTCATAATATCACGCTGAAAGTTCTATACCACCTGAGTTTATAGAAAACTTGAAACTGCCAACAACGTGTTTGGTACCACGCATCTTTCTTACTGAAATCTTCCTTAACTGGCTTTCAGGGTCAAGACGTAGAGTTATCATCCCATCAAACATGTAGGTTTCCAGAGGAAACTCAGTTATACCTATATTGGAACTTTTTGCTTCTGTTATAATAATAGAAGTAACATCCTTGCTGCTCATATGATGAGATAACTTCAGAAGCTTTCTCCTTTTCTCAAATTCATCCCTTGCATAGAGATTCATCACTGCAAGAGAATCAATTACAAGGCGCTTTGCATTCACAGCAGAAACTGCTTCTTTGAGATTTGCAACAAGGTTGTCGACATCCAGACCTTCCTTCAGGGTATCTGTGTCGATATCATCTCTAACTATATAGTCAACTGCATCCATAATAATCAATTTTTCCTCTTCTTCAAGGGCTTCAAGGTCCCAGCCGAAGGCTTTCATATTCCTTTTAATTTTATCAGGAGGTTCTTCAAAGGTTATAAACACACCGTTCTCCTCATATTCAGTGGCACCGGAATAAAGGTACTGCATTCCAAAAATTGACTTGCCACTGCCAGGTCCACCAACAACTAAAATTGAATTACCTTCAGGGTAGCCGCCATGTGCGAAAAGACCATCTAAACTAGGAATTCCAGTTCTTACAATTTTCATAATACTTGGGCAAGGAGACCATCCATTTCAATGGGTGGAGGAATTGCCCTTTTCACCTCCTTTTAAATTGAAATTGTATAGCAGTTTTGTTATAATTTTAATCAAATCAAAACCAACAGGTATATCAACCTGCTCACTGTTCTTCGCACCATCAACCATAGGTTTTGTTTTTGCATATTTATGACAGGGACTCGCAACTCCTGTCCACTCCTGCCAGAGTGTAAGTCCTCGTCGGAGTTGTTATTGACCAGTACTGTGCGGGGCCACTGAGAGTTTCCTCTCTGTTTAATGCCTCGCTTACAGAGCAGAGGACTTGAGGAGCATCCCCTGATGTGTTCTTGAACTCTACCAATAACTCTGCATTCTTCAATGCCTCCTAATCAACCTGTTTTTCCTGTCTCTCATGAGACAGGCCACCCATTTTAATGGGTGGTGATTGACAGTTCACTCCATAACAGCTTTTCCAATAAGTCTGAGTCCTTTAAATTCAGGCCTTACCAGTACAGCTATGTCACCAGATTTATATACAACAGGTTTATTTGTCTCAACTATTAATTCTCCTGAATCCTTTATATTTTTTATTGTACATGCTTCGTAGAATAACCCGAGGGATAGCATAAACCTCTGCTCTTTTTTAATCTCTCCTTTAAAGAAGGGAGTCTTTTCAAACTTCAGCTTCATTATTTTATCAGCTATCAGAGGTGAGTTTTCTTCTGTCAGAATGTATCCTCTATCAAGCTCATCAATATCGATTCCTTTGAGAGATAGTCCCACTCCATCGGTCATCGGTTAAGCCCTCCATTTGTCCATTAAGTGGTCCCTATTGACATGGGGGTCTAGTGCCTGACTCAAGTACACGTCCATGACCGTGTTGAATGTCCGTTTGATTCCATAGTATGCGAGTATCAGGGTCAGCTGGATATCAGCGTTCTCGGCAAATATCTTGCTCCATCGGAGCTGGGTGTAGCGTATGATCTCCTTTTTTGGGCTGTTTTCCCTGATGATATTGTATATCCGGCGGCTCACGATGAGGGTGAGTATCGCCGTCCATATGTAGGCTTCTACTATCTGTGGGTTCTTAGTGTTGACCACATCCATGGCGTATCTGCTTTTGAGTTCCTTAAAGATGAGTTCAACGTCCCATCTTGCACTATATAAGGCAGCGATGTCCTCTGCACTGAGCACCCCTACGGATATGTCAGTGATGTAGAGATGGTATTTCTTTGCCTCATCGTTGTAGACTGCAACAAGCCTGAATTGGCATGTATCATCTCGTTCTTTGCCCCGGTATGCCCTGCGTCTGAAGTTCACCTCGACCTCTACGTCCAGCACCTGTCGCTTGAGCTTGGGCAGTACATCGCTTATGCGTTTACCCACAACGTCTATCGTGTTACCTCGGCATTTCAGGTTTTCCCCTGTGATTAAGGGGTCCGCACCATTTTTTAACCGGGTGACGAAGTGCCCGCCGTTCTCTGTTATGCGAGCAAACAGCTGGTATTTGAAAAAGCCCATGTCAATAAGGAGTATGCGATCCCTTACCCAGGGACCTATACGGAGAGTTTTCACCTCATTTGTCCGCTCGCTGTGTAGGCTCACACGCTTTGGCCCGTCAGCAACTGCACTGACCAACATACTGACCTTTACACCTGCTGCCACGGTCCTGGTACGGCTTGCCGGCCACTTCTTGGCTAATGTTGTGTGTAGCCGTACGATGGTGCTGTCCTGTATAAGCAGGTCTTTGAACTGCGATAACTTCGGCTGGAGTTTCCTGCCAGACTGTTCTGTGATATTCTCGATACCACGTACAACACACTGTTTAAGAAATGCGACAAGTTCTGGTGTAAATCGCTCGTACCAGCTGCTGTCACTTAAATTGGTCTTGCTCGCCTTTTCGTAGTTGCGTTTTAGGCTTGCCAAGGTACGCTGTAATCTGACACCGAAACTCAACGTCAGAACCCAGAGCATCACCACAGGGTTTATTTTACGCTCTCGTTTCACCAACCCTGTCTCACGGGCAGTCCCCTTTACCCACTCCGGCGGGAACATTTGGTGCATGGCAGCCTCGACTATATGCGGATCATAACCCTTCATGGCTCTAGCCTCACTATCCTAACTTTCTTGCCAATCCAGCCCTTCGGCACTAATACCCTGGCTGAGGTGGCACAGGGCTTCGCTATCTTCTCTACGACCTCATAACCCTCCATCCGTATCTCCATAGGCTGCTCGCTTACATCTCGTTTTACCATAAAATCACCACATTGCAATAATATTGCAATGATGGTTAATAAAACCTACGGTCTTTGCGATGTCAAAAAATGCTACAACCAGCTATTCAACCAAGACCGTTTTTATATTGGTTGACGCCTTAACCGATGACGCATGGGTATTATAGGGGTGCGAAATATGGGCTGGGATTACATCATAAAAGTCAAACATCCGCAGATGGAAGGCAGAGAGAAAGATGTCAGCAAGAATTTAAAATACCCTGAGCAGGTGCGGATGAGCAAACTTTAAAAATATCTTTGTAATGGTAAACAAAAAAGAAGGGTTCATAATAACAACATATTACAGACAGGATAAAAGAGGGTGAGTAGATATGGAAAAAATAAGGATAATCTTTAATAAAAAGGCAAATACTCTAGACGTGTGGTTTGATGATCCAGAAAAGGAGTTCATCTGCGAGGAAACAGGTGAAGAGGTTATTCTAAAGAAAGATAAAGAAAATAGAGTTATTGGGTTTGAAAAGCTGAATCTGTCCTTAAAAAAGATGCCAAAGTTCCTTTTGAAGTACTGACTATATAAAAAACTTGCTGGAATAGGTAGAGGCGTTCAATATATTTGTTATTTTACACCCTTAAATTGATCTAATAACTTGATTGTAGCTGAAGACAATATATCAAGGATATCATCTTCCGAGCTCCTTCACTTTTTCAGCTATTACATTGCCCATTTCCTCTGTAGAAGAATTCCCTCCCAGATCTGGTGTTCTGAACTTTCTCTCTCTCAGCACCTCTTCGACACTCTTTTCTATCAGTGTACCTGCTCTATCCTCTCCAAGACTCTGAAGCATCAGGGCTCCTGCCATAATCTGAGCTATCGGATTGACTATTCCCTTGCCAGCGATATCCGGTGCAGAGCCATGCACAGGTTCAAACATACTCACACCTGTCGGATTAATATTTCCGCTCGAGGCCAGTCCTATCCCGCCCTGAATTTGTGCCCCTAAATCTGTGATAATATCTCCGAACATATTTGGGGTGACAACAACTTTATATTGCTCTGGCCTGCTCAGGAAGAACATGGTTATGGCATCCACAAAAGTATATTCGGTCTCTACCTCAGGGTAACCCCCAGCTACATCTTCAAAAACATCCCTCCAGAGAGAATAAATATGGGTGAGAACATTAGCTTTATCCACACTTGTGACTTTCTTTTTATCCCTGGCAATAGCGAGCTCAAAAGCATACTCAATCACCCTTTTTGCTCCTTCTTTTGAAATAACACCGATTTGGTATGCAATCTCCTCACTCCCGTCGTTCTCAACATCAATGTTAAACTTGAGGTTGTAAAGTTCTCTTAGCACATCAAGCTCTGCTTTACTTTTTCTGCCCTTAAATCTGTCTCCTATGCCCACATAAAAATCCTCTGTGTTCTCCCTCACCACATAGAAGTCTATATCCCTCTCGCCTCTGAGAGGACACTCAATGCTCGGGTAGAGCTTAACCGGTCTGAGGTTAATATACTGGTCATAATAGAAGCGAATCTTCAGCAGAATACCCTGTTCCAGGACACCTGGCTTAACTCTGGGGTCGCCAACCGAGCCAAAGAAAATTGCCTTCATTCTCTTAATCTCTTCCAGAGCATCACCAGGCACCAACTCTCCCGTCCTTATGTAATGCTGTCCACCGAAAGGATATTCGACAAAGTCAAACTCTATATTCTCAACCTCTCCAACAGCTTCAAGAACCTTGAGACCTTCTCTGACAACTTCCCTGCCAACACCATCTCCGGGAATAACAGCTATTCTGTACATAATGTCACAACTCTAAATCCTTTAAGGAATCAATCTTATTAAATCTTATGGTATAAATATAGCGGAACAGAATAATTTATCAAAGTTCCAGCATGGTACCTATGCCTTCATCTGTGAAAAGCTCAAGAAGTATGCTGTGATTAACCCTGCCGTCTATAATATGAGCAGCTTCAACATCGTTCAGTAGAGCTCTTTTGCAGGCTTCAATTTTCGGAAGCATTGAACCCTGTATTATCTTTCTCTTTATAAGGGTTTTTATTTTTGTTGTCTTCAGCTTTTTTATCAGACTTCCCGTGTCATTGACGTCCATGAGTACCCCTGGCACATCGGTGAGGACTATAAGCCTCCTGGCTTTTACTGCCGAGGCTATGTCCCCTGCCACAGTGTCAGCGTTGAGATTCAGGCTTTCTCCCTCTTCAGTCAATCCCACAGGTGAGATAACAGGAATATAGCCATTGGAGGTAAGGATTTCAAGAATTTCAGAATTTATATTTTTGATTTCTCCCACATAGCCAAGGTCAACTTCAAGTTCCTCTCCGTCCCTGATTATCTTCTTTGGACTGCTCTGTTTTGCAATTATAAGCCTTCCATCCTTTCCCGAAAGCCCCACCGATGGACAGCTATATGCATTGAATTTTGAGACAAGTTCTGTATTTATCTTCCCAACAAGTACCATTTTGACTACATCGAGAGTATCTTTGTCTGTAACTCGAAGTCCTGATATAAATTTTGGTTTAACTCCCATCTTTTTCATAGCTGTTGTAATTTCTGGCCCGCCGCCATGTACAATTATAGGCTTCATACCGACATATTTCAGAAGTATGGTGTCCTTTATTGTCCATTCCATGGCTTTACTATCAAGCATGGCATGACCGCCATACTTTATAACAACATAGCTATTATAGAACTTCTCTATATATGGCAGAGCCTGGGCAAGAATTTCTGCTCTGAGAGCTTTTTCCTTCATTGTAAATATCCTTGATTTTCAGTGTATTTAAAGATTTGTTTCAGGATATAAAACCTATTTAAAAAAAATTAAACATCTGCGATATCGGTTATGTAAAAACATACCCAACTTCCCCACAACTTCGTAAATGCTTTAAATAGCACAACCCAAAATATAGATATAACCCTTAGAGGGCAAAAAGGAGGTGAATTCTTGAAAATATTGGTTGCAACCGACGGCTCTGAAGAAGGCGATAAAGCTGTTGAAAAAGCAGGTGAACTGGCAAGGCTACATAATGTGGGTGTCAGTGTTATAACATGTGAGGAAAAGATTACTGGTCTGCCTGTTGAAGGGGCTGTTGAGGTGATAAATAATGCAATTGAGAAGGATGCAGTTGATATCCTTGAAAAGGCTAAAGCGAAACTGGCTGAAATCGGTGTTGAAGCCACAACAGAGTTCAGATGGGGACATCCTGAGAGACAGATTCTGGACTATGCAGGCAAAATTGATGCGGAGCTTATTGTTGTAGGTTCCAGGGGGAAGCACATGGGTGAGTTTAAACGCTTCATTATGGGGAGCGTTTCCAGGGAGATTATAGAAAACGCTAAATGTAGTGTATTGGTTGTGAGGTGAAATTATGGCGCAGTATAAAAGATTATGGCCTAATGCAAGAGAGTTTAAGGGATGGATTCCGGGCCTGGTGGCAACTATTATATTTGCAATTATTGCAAGGAATCTGGATGCCTGGGTTAAAGTGATGGGAAAGACAAGTGGCGGGTTCTGGGAGGCCCTTCATCAGAGTGGGTTTGCAAGTTATGTCATAATCCTTCTTCTGGGAGGGATGATAATAAAAAATACAGTGGGTATACCCAGTGTATTACAAAACGGGGTTAATATATCGAGGCCCATTATCAAGCCAGGCATAATCCTGCTGGGTGCACATTATATGTGGGCTGATGTTGTAAGAGCTACAGGACCTGCTACTCTGATGGTTGTAGTATTTGTTTTTGGTACAGCAATACTTGTTATGATACTGGCAAAGCGCTTCAAGGTACCTGACTCTCTTGGTGGAAAGCAATATGGGGGTAAACTCGAACGTTTTAAATCTTACAGAACACCGGAAAAGATACTTGAAAAAATTAGTTTGCCTGTTCTTGTCATTAAAGGTTGAATCTGGAATTAACGTATATTACAAGAAGAGCAATAATAGTGGTTATAAGCATGGCAGCCTGAAGTAGAATTATAAGTAATGTAATTCTTCTCTGCATTGGATTCATTCTCATAAAAACTTTATCATAAAAAGTTTTGAGAGTCTTGCAGTAAATGTATTGTTGAGTTCCGAATAATGCTTTATTGCATCCAGCCATTGATTTATCTCTTTTTCTTTCTCTTCATAGTTTTCATTCTTCAGAAGGGTCTCTCTATGACTGATAAGTGTTCCATTTCCACTTTTTTCAATTATCAACTCTATTTCTTTGCCATCTGATAGGATATAATGGATTTTATTTTTAGAAGCCTCTTCTACTTTAAAAGTTAATCTGTTGATTTTCTCTTCATCATCCTCAAAGGATATCTTTATGTCTATTCTTTTATCCTTTTTCACTTCTGGATTTTCAGTTAAAACTTTCAGATCAAACCAGGACGGGTTGAATCTCAACCATTTTTCGAAATCAATTATAAGAGAGTAAACTTTATCGGGAGAGGCAGATATCTTTTTTTCTACGTGAGCTTCTTCCATGCTAATATATTCTTTTATTAGAATAAAAACCTTTTAGGTGTGGAAACAAATTACTTCAGAGACAGTTACTTTACTGTTATACAATACAAAAAAGTTTAAATATTCTACAGTAAAATTATAGATGATGGAGAATTTCAGGTTCACCCGTGTGGAGTTTGCAGGTTCTCTGGGTGACTTGGGTACTTTGATACCTCTTGCAGTCGGTTTGATTGTTATCAATGGTCTGAGTTCCAGTGTTGTCCTTCTTCTGGTTGGGATATTTTATATTTCTGCCGGGATTTATTTTAAAATACCTGTACCTGTTCAGCCTTTGAAGGTGGTTTCCGCTATAGCCATAGCTCTTGGCCCCAAAATTGTTACTCCTGAAGTGCTTGCAGCTTCGGCACTTCTCTTTGGTATTATATTAATTGCAATCTCCATAACTGGAATAGTCGATTTTCTTGGCAGGTTTTTCACAAAGCCTATTATCAGAGGTATTCAGCTTGGTCTTGGCCTGATTCTTGTATCCAAGGCGCTTGTCCTTATTACCATTCCACAGCTTTTTATATCTCCTGGAATGATTCTGCCGAGATTTATACAGGGAATTCCTCTTTCCCAGAATTTAATCTTTGGAATAGTTGGCTTCTTTCTTGCTCTTATTCTGATAAACTCAAAGCGTTACCCTGCTGCTCTTGTGATAATAATAGCGGGGGCAGCTATTGGACTATTTATGGGAGGAACCAGAGGAATGTCTTTTTCCCCCGGCCCAACTGAAATCAGGCTTTTTTTCCCAAATAAAACCAATTTCATCACGGCATTTTTTCTTCTTGTTATTCCTCAGATTCCCCTTACAATAGGTAATGCCGTAATTTCAACAGGTGATACAGCCCAAAGCCTTTTTGGAGTTAAGAAGGCGAAAAAAACGACTTATAAAGCTCTTGGTATGAGTATGGGTATTTTTAATATTATTGTCGGTGCTTTTGGTGGCATGCCAATGTGCCATGGAGCGGGTGGAATGGCTGCTCACTACCGCTTTGGAGCAAGAACAGCCGGGAGCAATATTATGATAGGTCTGATTTTTGTGGTTCTTGCACTTCTGTTTGGCAAGGCTTCTGTATCTCTTCTGACATCAATCCCTGCTTCAGTGCTTGGAGTACTCCTTCTGTTTGCAGGTCTTGAGCTTGCACTTCTTGTCAGAGACCTTAAGAATATTAATGACTATTTTATTTCTTTACTTATAGCCGGGATTGCAGTGGCCACAACAAATATGAGTTATGCTTTTATTGCTGGAATAAGTGTGAAATATGTTATAGATACTATGAAGATAGAGCTATAGGCTTGAGTACGTCAGTCACTCACGGTTAAAGCATGTGGGCTTGTCCCGTGAGGGGCAGGAGCAATTGGTTGATTAGGAGGCATTGGATATGCAGCAGTTATTGGTAGAGTTCAAGAACACACCAGAGAATACTCCTCAAGTTCTCTGCTCTGTAAGTGAGGTATTATAAACCAGAGAGGAAACTCCCCAGTGTGCCCTACAAAGTACTGGCTGATAACAGCTCCGCTCAGGACTTACACTCTGGCAAGAGTGGACAGGACTTGCGAGTTCCTGTCATAAATATGCACAAACAACCTTTGATGCCTACAACACCAAGAAAAGCAAGTGTGATTCAGAGAACACCATTTACTATACAGTTAAAATATCCGACAGGTGAAGCAAAACAGGATATAACTTTGGGTATAGATGCAGGATATTCAACAATAGGCTTCAGTATAATAACAGAGAAAAGCGAATTACTATCAGGTGAGTTAACCCTGCGAAAAAGAATCTCCAAACTTATTGAGCAAAAAAGTAATTACAGGCGAGCTCGAAGGAATAGATTATGGCATAGAAAGCCAAGATTCAATAATCGTAGTATAGCAAACGGCTGGTTTGCACCCAGTATTCAGCATAAACTTGAGACACACTTCAGACTGATTAACAAATTGACAAAGATACTACCCATAACAAAAATCATAGTAGAAGTAGCGAGTTTTGATACACATAAACTCCAGAATCCAGAGATTAAAGGAGTAGAATACCAGCAGGGTGAATTACAGGGCTGTGAAGTAAGGGAATATCTATTAGAGAAATGGGTGCATAAATGTGCCTATTGTGGTGAGAGTAATACACCCTTGGAGATTGAGCATATTATACCTAAAATCCGAGGTGGAACAGATAGAGTTTCCAATCTGACTTTAGCGTGTCATAAATGTAATCAGAAGAAAGGTAATCAAACAGCAGCAGAGTTTGGATATCCAGAAATACAGCAGAAAGCAAACCAAACATTAAAATCAGTTGCATTTATGAATATCGTTAGATGGAAACTTGTGAATACTCTAAAGTGTGACTGGACTTATGGCTATATTACAAAGTATAATAGGGTTAAATTGAATATGGAAAAAAGCCATGTAAATGATGCTTTTGTAATTGCTGGTGGAACAACCCAAAGCAGAACAATACCATATATGGCCACACAAACCAGACGAAATAACAGAAGTATTCAAACCAACAGAAAAGGATATAAGCCTTCTATAAGAAAACAGAGATATAAGTTACAGCCTGGCGATTTAGTAAAATATATTAAATCTTTATTCAGAGTAAAAGGAGTATTCAATTATGGTAAATGGGTTAGATTAATATCTTTAACTAAAGCAAATAAGATTATTAATGTAAATATTAAGAAAGTGGAATTGGTAAAATATGGGAAAGGAATCCAATTTTAAAAAAGATGAAAACGGGCAATTCATCCCACCCTTAAAAAAGGTGGGTTTTATTGCCCTAAATTTGATAAAAATATCTATCTTTTAAGTATGAGCACCATTTCAACAGCAAAGGCGAGGAAGGCAGCAGCAAGAGGGACTGAAAATAGATTGAGTGCAGGCAGAAAACTTCTGAGACCAAATAAAGCAAGTGAGATATTCATAGTTATAAAAATTGCTTTTGCAAGCTGTTTATTGTAGAGTTCATTGATGAGAGGTACCTTTTCTTTTCCTGCCTTCGAGCTGTATTTTTGAATCCATGTAAGCATTGGTACAATATGGTACATGGCCCCGACCATAGTTAAACCAACCCAGCCTGCAAGAATGTAATGTACATGGGTAAAGCTTCCCGGAAAACCGGTAAGAGCAGAGCTCAAGCCTGCAGTAACTCCTGCCACT
The DNA here is from genome assembly GCA_002897955.1 of archaeon BMS3Bbin15. Taxonomy (NCBI): domain Archaea; species archaeon BMS3Bbin15. Next base: position 5,011 of record BDTY01000075.1, on the reverse strand, counting down.
CCAAAGATAAGAGCGTATGCCATAAATCTTGCGCTTATATCTGTTTCAGGTGCAGGCGTATTTACTTTGCTGAGATATGTTTTTGCAATATTAAAGGCAAAGAGATAGAAGCCTAAAAGGAAGACAATTGAGGAAAATATAAAGAGGCTTCCTTTCTGGGAGAAGCTCAGAAACATTCCAATTGCTGCTATGTTTGCTATAAAGAAGTGAATCTCACCGAGTCTGCGGCTGTAGAGTTTCTTCAAAGCAAGCATGGGGAATAACTCATAGAACCCTCCAAAGGTTGTCATTGCAATAAAACCAATTGTTAGAATGTGGGCATGCTCTAAAATATTAAAGCCTGTTATTCCAAGAGCTCCTGTTAAAGCATAGGCGGAGCCGATTATAAGATAAGCTACTGCAGCCAGGAAAAACCATATTGCAAGGCTGAGTTTATAGAAATTTTTAACATTCAGTGTAGTTGCATATATTTCAATGGCAAATATAAGGAAAGAGACAAAAGCTATAAAACCTGCCACTTTAAGAAAGCTGTATTCAATAAGGAAGGAATAAGCAAGAGAGATAAATGCTATATTTACAAGGATAAACTGAATTTCTGCAAGCCTTTTGTACCTGATTTCAGTTCCTATAATTGTTGGAATGAGTTGATACATTGAGCCCATTATTACAAGGGTGAAGAAGGCTCCAGCGATAAGATGAGCGTGGACGGATTTAAAGTTCCCATAGCCCAGAGCATCAAGGGCGCCAAACACCACCCCTAATGTAAGATAAACCAGTGATGCCACAAAAAATCTTACTGGCAATAGTCTGAGCAGTTTTCTCATCTAATTCACTTCTCTGTTATCCTGACCTTCCATATTCCCTGGTCATGGGTTGCTTTGCAGGTATATCCTTTGCTCTCCAGCATCACAATAACAGGTACTGGTTTTACCTCGACGAAAATCTCGAGCTTACCCAACTCCTTGAGCTTCCTGAGTATTATCTCTGGCCTCTCGCTGTGCGGTATCCCTCTGACATCCAGAATCTCCATATTATACCCCCTTCAGCTTATTATTAAGTTCTTCCTCATTTATATACCCTACTACTGTAATATCAACTTGATTTGCAAGCTCTTTAAGAGAATTTTTTATGCTCTCTGCAAGCTGAACACCCAGAGGGCAGAAAGGGGAAGAAGGTCTGAATTTAAGTGAAATATTATCTTCAGATACTGCAAGGTCTTCAATAAGGCCCATATCATATACACTCTGTCCTGTATGGGGGTCTATTACACCTTTAAGTTTCTCTATAACTCTGTTCTCTTCTACCATTCCTATCACCAATATTAATCAGGTTAACCGAATATATCCGATTTATCCCGAAAATGTTCAGAAGCCAGTTAGTGTGCTCTGTTTCATTTTTGTTATTTTAACTTCTTCTTCCTCGCCTCCGAGTTGTGCTTTAATACTCTGAGCCAGTTTATTGCCAATCAGAGCAACTGATGCGATTTCCTTAATACTGGCTTTTTTAATATCTTCTATAGTTTTAAATTTGTTATATAATTTTCTGGCTCTAACCCTGCCGATACCTTTAATTCCAACAAAAGGTATGAGTTCTTCTCCTATGCCATGTTTAACTCTAAGTCTCAACTCTGAAATTTCCCCTATCTTCGTGAAGCCGAAGAGTCTTGCTATTACATCCATCGAGTACAAAAGCCAGTCGGCAGCTTCCACCCTGGAGCGTATATCTCCTGGCGCAAGATTGTATTTGGTCAAAAGGAAATCTTCATTTCTCTCTTTTATCCAGTCCATAAAGAAAAGTGTGGTTTTAATTTCTGAGAGGAAATCTTCGTATCCCCATGGGTCAGAGTATTGCGATGGTGGAGGAAAAAGAAGGAAATCTTCCATTTCACCTGCAGCAGCAATGCACATATCATAATCCTTTTTTCTCAGGTAGAGTTTGTTCAGCTCAGAGGTTTTTGTTATTGCATGAAGAAAAGAAAATTCCGATGAAGGTTTTTCCTGAGAAACTTCTATGGCATTTTTAAGTATCAAAGCACTCATCGGGTCAATATAGAGTTCTGAAGTGCGCTTTCCAAATTCTGTCGCGCTTCCATTTTCCAGAAATCCTTTTTCAGTTAGAAACTCTACAATCTTGTCGAGAAGTGCCTCAAGGGCATAACTTTCCTGCTGGTAGCCAAAGAAAGTTTTGGAAAAGAAGTCTAGAAGTTCTTCAGTATTTGAGGCATAACCCATGGCAAAAGTGGCAAGAGTGTGGGTTCTGAGACTGGATTCAATAGCAAGCTTTGAATAAATATTTTCTGGTTCAGCAAGAATGTAGTTATCAAGAAGGAAGTCTTTTTCCTCATCACTTCTTGCTATCAGAATAGCCTCACCGAAACTGTCATATTTTGGTCTTCCCGCCCTGCCGAGCATCTGCTTTATCTCCATCACAGGAAGCTCAACATAGCCGTAGTTTGAGTCATATCTTCTATATTCTCTTACAACAACTCTTCTTGCTGGAAGATTGACTCCTGCAGCAAGGGTGGGTGTTGCAGAGAGTATCTTTATCAAATTTTTCTTATAGGCTCTCTCAACTATCTTTTTCTGCTCTGTTTCGAGACCTGCATGGTGAAAGGCACTACCTCCTTCAACAGTCTTTGCAAGCTTTCTGCATATTTTCGTGGGTTCTGGAAGAACATGAAGAATCTCCTGACTAATCTCCTTGAGAAGCTTTTCTTCTATTATTCCTGAGCCCTTCAGTTTTTTTGCTGCCTTTACGGCAAAACTCTCAGTACCCCGTCTGGTATTTATAAAAATAAGGCTCTGCCCTTCTCTGTTCACTGTATCAAGGGCAAGGGCAAGGGCAGGCTCATCAGAGTTTTCTATTTCAAGGCTGCTGGAATTCGAGAAGATAATCTTCCCATCAAGGTAAATACCCTCTTTAAGCTCAACAGGTCTCCAGTCAGAGGTTATGAGTTTTGCATCAAGCCAGTTTGCAACTTCCCTTGCATTGCCCACAGTGGCGCTGAGTGCCAGAAGTCTGAGATTTTTATTTATATGTAGAAGTCTTGCAATGGTTACCTCGAGGGTTGCACCTCTTGAAGCATCATTTATAAGATGAATTTCATCAGCCACAACACAGCTTATCTTGTTTATCCAGGAAGGCCTGTGCCTTATCAGGGAATCAGCCTTTTCGCTTGTTGTTATTATTATATCATAGCCTTCCAGCCATCTGGCACCCGTATCATAGTCACCTGTTGTCAGGGCAACTTTCAGGCCGAGTGGTTCATAAGCTTTCAATTCATCAAATTTTTCAGCGCCGAGAGCTTTCAGTGGTACTATATATAAAGCCTTACCTCCCCTATCAATAAGATTTTTTATAATAAGCATTTCACCTATGAGAGTTTTACCGCTAGCAGTAGGTACTGCTATAACAAAGTTCTTTTCAAGGTTTAGAAGGCCTTTTCTTAAAGCTTCCTCTTGAGGAGGAAAGAATTCATTTATACCTTTTTTCTTTATTATCTCAATAGCCTTTTCTGGCATTCCATAGTTATAAAGCTCTTCAACTTTCATATTATTACCAGCGGAATGGATAATCAATACGGGGGCAAGATTTTTTTATCTAAAAGGAAAAATATCTCCATGGAAATTATTCCTGTGATTGATATAATGAAGGGCAGGGCTGTTCATGCTATAAGAGGGGAGAGGAGTAATTATAAGCCCCTGAAGAGTATTTATTCAGATACTTCTGACCCTGTTGAAATTGCAGAGAATCTTCCATATGAGAGGATTTATGTGGCGGACCTCGATGCAATTATGGGAAATAATTCTAATTTCAGAATTATAGAGAAAATTTCAGAATATAAAAGGGTTATTCTTGACTCAGGTATAAAACACTGTAATGAGTTGAATATCTACAGGGATTTACCTATCAACCCTGTTCTTGGGACAGAAACTCTTGAGTCCATGGAAAATTTAAAAGAAAACCTGCAAATTTCTGAAGAGGTCTTTGTGAGTATAGATATTAAAGATGACAGGGTTATTTCTCCCTTTCTGGATTTGACTCCTCTGGAATGCTTTGGACTTTTTTATAGGAAAGGGATTGAGAATTTCATTTTTCTTGAGATATCAAGCGTAGGCACTATGTCCTTACCTTCTTTTGATTATCTGAATAAAATTAATAAAAAAGCAAAAATTCTGGTTGGAGGCGGTATAACTAAAAAAGATATTAAAAAATTAAAAAAGAGGAATGTTTCGGGAGTCCTTATGGGGACTTCCTTATATAATGAATTGGTTTAGAATTGTTTCATTCCTCTTTATCTTACATTGGAGGCATTCCGCCCATTCCACCCATATCAGGCATGCCACCTTCTCCTGCGCCACCGCCCAGGTTCTTTGCAGCTATTACGTCATCTATTCTTAGAATCATCACTGCAACTTCGCTAGCGCTGTCTATCGCCTGAGTTTTGACTCTTAATGGCTCTACAATACCATTTCTGAACATATCTGTTGCTTTTCCTGAGTATACGTCCAGTCCATATACTTCTCCGCCTTTTTCTTCATGTTTAGACCTCAGGTCTACAAGAGTATCTATCGGGTCGAGTCCTGCGTTTTCAGCCAGTGCTTTAGGTATAACTTCCATAGCGTCAGCGAATGCCTCTATTGCAAGCTGTTCTCTTCCGCCTACGCTTTTTGCATAGTCTCTGAGTTCCTTTGCAGTTTCTATTTCAGGTGCTCCTCCACCTGCAACTATCTTTCCGTCTTTCATTGCAGCTGGCACCACTCCGAGGCAGTCTTCCAGAGCTCTCTCAACCTCATCCACTATATGTTCGGTTCCTCCTCTCACGAGTATTGTCACAGCTTTAGGTTCCTTACACTCTCTCACAAAGACCATTTCGTCATCGCCGATTTTCACTTCCTCGACCATACCAGCATATCCCAGGTCCTTTTCAGATATATCCTCAAGGTTTGTTACTATTGTTGCTCCTGTCGCTCTTGACAGTTTCTCTATATCGCTTTTCTTCACCCTTCGC
>BDTY01000074.1 GCA_002897955.1 archaeon BMS3Bbin15 | reverse complement strand
TCCATGCATATTTATGACAGGGACGCTTAACACCTGTCCACTCTTGCCAGAGTGTTGGTCCTGAGCGGAGTTGTTATTAGCCAGTACTGTGCGAGGCACACTGAGACTTTTGTCTCTGTTTAATACCTCACTTACAGAGCAGAGGACTTGAGGAGCATCCTCTGGTGTGTTCTGAAACTCTACCAATAACTTCTGCATATTCAATGCCTCCTAATCAACCAATTGCTCTTGCTCCTCATAGAACAAGCCCACGTGCTTTAGCCGTGGGTGATTGACTTTCCATTTTTCTCAGCCTCTATAATCTTCTCAATACCTTCAGCCAGAATCTCAATCTCCTCTCTGGTGTTGTAAATATAAAAACTTGCTCTTGCCACACCGCTTGCTCCTATACCTATATGGTTGAACCATGAGTGAAGGCAGAGGTCTCCGGCCCTCAGCATAATATTGTAGTGTCTGTCAAGAAGCTCAGCTATATCGCTCGGTGCTACAAGAAGCCTGTTATTATCCTCAATTCTAAAGCTTATTATACCTTTTGCCAACTCAGTATTTTTTACTCCGGCAATTTTCACCTCGGGAAAAGCTGAAAGCTTTTCAATAAGTAGTTCTGTCAGCCTTCTCTCATGAGCCTCAACCCTCTCCATCTTTACCCTGGATAGATAATCCACTGCAGCCCCTGCTCCAATCTGCCCTGCATAGTCCTGCAGTCCTGCCTCGAATTTCCGTGGAGGTGGAAGAAAAACAGCCTTTGTGTAGCTGGTATCGCTGACAGTGTCGCCACCCACTATAAAGGTATCAAGAGCTTTAAGTTCATCATAATTGCCATAGAGTACACCAATACTGGGACCAAGCATTTTATGCACTGAAAAAGCCAGAAAATCAACTTCAAGGTTTTTAATATCAACTTTTCTGTGGGGTACACTCTGGGCACCATCAAGCAGCACTCTGGCATTGTAATCATGGGCAATCTTTATAATCTCTTCAACCGGCAGTGTATAGCCGTCAAGGTTTGATACATGCACCATGCTTACCAGCTTCACATCAGGAGAGAGCATGTCTTCAAAGGCTTCAAGGTCAAATATTCCCTCCTGGGTTGAGGGTACGGTTTTATGCACTATTCCTTTAACTCTCGAGAGCTTTATCCATGGCACAAGGTTAGAATTGTGTTCCCTGTCGCTTGTAATTACAATATCGCCTTTTTTAAATGGAAAGGCATTGGCTACAAGATTTATTCCCTCTGTTGTGTTCTTTGTCCAGACTATTTCCTCGGGCAGAGAATTTATAAATCCAGCCACCTTTTCTCTTGCTTTCTCAGTTGCTTCTTTAACCTCATGAGAAAACCAGTGGTTGCTCCTTCCGTATCCTGAGCAGGCAGGATATCTTTCAAAGTATTCATTTATTGACTCAATCACCTGCCTGGGCTTTAGAGTCATACAACCATTGTCAAGATAAACAGGGGGTTTTCCATTCCTTTTCCTTCTCAGACTTGCAAAATCTTCTCTGAATTTTGAAAACATATTACTTCCCGCCATTCTCAATCAGTGCCACAGCTCTTTTTACACCCGACATGGCACCAGCAAACCCTCTGAAAATTCCTGCTTTTCTGTAGTATCTCTCACACATAACCTCATCCATAGCTACGGAAATAGCCTGCTCAATAAGCCAGTCCACATCAAGAGTTCGTCCCAGTCCCAGCCGTTCCACGCCGGCAAGGTTTCCATACCTCTCAGGGTAATTCTTTATTGGTATTCCCACAATTGGTTTCCCACAGGCAAGAGCTTCCATTATGCTGTTATGTCCACCGTGAGTAATAAGAAGTTTTGCCTTTTTGAGTTTATAACTAAGGGCGAGTTATACCCTTGCAAGCTCTCTTTTAGTATACTCCACAAGTCCACCTGATTCAAGAAGCTTCAGCAATGATTCAGGGAGAGGTTTGAACGTGAACTCCTTACCTGTTGTGAGATTCCTTATTTTCCCTTCTTTAAAATTAATCTCAACTTCATCACCGTCTTCTGCCTCAACATCTGCCTCAACCAGAGGCAAACCTATATTTATAGAGTTTCTGAAGAAAATTCTCGCAAAACTTCTGGCTATAACAGCACTTATGCCATTTCCCATAAGGGCACGCGGGGCATGTTCTCTTGAGGAGCCGCAACCGAAATTCTCATCAGCAACAATAATATCGCCCTTCCTAACCTGCCTTGCAAATTCAGGTCTTACCCTTTCAAAGGAATGTTTACCCAGCTCCTCAGGGTCACCTGTAACAAGATATTCTGCAGGAATTATCTGGTCAGTGTCAACATTCTTATCAAATTTCCATACTCTGCCCTTTATGACTCGAAGTTTCAAGGCTATCACCATATCTGAAAAATAAAATAACAAAGAAAAAGATTTGAATATGTAGCCTCACTGCCACATCACAATTTAATCCTGTAAAAGCTCAAAACATTAGGGTATATACTTATAAACATATACATAACCATTCTGATATACAAGCTTGAAATGCTTGAGCCCTCTTCCAAGACCATTATTTGTTGGAAGAAGCTTTGCGAGGAGTTCATTCTGCCACTCAGGATGAGATTTGCCCTGATTGTCGAATAAAACCTGTGCCCAGAGTATATACTCATTGCCAGCATTGACAATATAATAGTTTGTTATTTTATATCTCTGTAGAATTGCTGTAATCTTCTTCTGGTCCAGCTGAGGGTTACCTGACTTTTTTATTCCAATTTGCTGGAAGAAGAGATGGTCTTTAGCTATATAGTTAATTGCACTGCTCTTTCCGAATTCCTGATAGCTGACAAGAACATAAATCGGACGCGGGTGCGACAGACTAAGATAGGGTTTGAGCCACTCTGTAAATTCATTCTCAGGCGATGTGAAAGCCTTGGCTACATCTATATCTCTGTTATGAAACTCTGTTAATGGCTTTCCACTATTGCCGCCATCCACAATAGTTGTTCTTTCAGCAAAAGTCTGGAGATAATAACCGTAATCCCACCAGCTTATCAGGATGGAATCTGAGGGTGTATTGTTTTTAATCCATGCCCCCGCATTTTCCCATGGCACAACTGACCTGTCATTGAACTTTGAATACTGTGCCATCTGAGTGCCCTGGACAATTACAGGTGAAATAAAAAGAATTGCGATAAGAATAACAAATATGTAGTTGAATTTTGCAACTGTTTTTGAATTTTCATCTTCTTTGTCTTTTACAACGGTAGCCTTTTTAGCGAGATACTCCCATAGAATTGCAAATATTAAAGGTATAACAACCGCAAGATATATAGAAAGTCTTATCATCCATCTGAATGCGATTAGACCAATTATAAGCCAGATTAATATGAAAAGCAATTTAAAGTTTCTCTTCCGGTATATCTCTCTTCCAACATATGCAATGCCCAGAGGTACGGATATGAGAAGGATGCCAAAGGTATCTTTAAACTGTGAGAAACCTGTGGAACGATAGTAGGCGACTGTGTTCCCTACAATACCTTTATCCCCTGTCATAAAAATACCTTTAATGAAACTCAATGAATGTACAACAATCTTATCCAGCATACCGGTTACCAGTGCACCGAGGAAAAAAATACCGATAGCTCCGGCAACTGTCCTTTTTGAAGAGATATTAAACCTATTGGATAAAATAGACACTATTGATAATAAAATTACAGTATAGGCAAGAAGATACGGAAAGCTGGTGATTGTAAATAAAGAATATCTGAGAGGAGCTAAAAGGTGGGATATTATTAAACCGGCGGGCATCATCAGGACATAAGATGACAGAACTGGATTTTTATCCACATTTTTGTTATCCATTATTACAAGATAAATCAAATAAATCAGAACAGACAGGGAAATAAGCCCGAAGTAGAATACATTACCTCCCCAGGAGTAGTTGGCAAGAGCGAATATTAATCCCGAGGCAGCGGAAAATGCAATATGTTTTCTTGAGAAGGGTTTATACCTTGTTGCAATAAAAAATAAAAACATCCAGCTGATTATAAGGAAATCTCCTATGCTCTCCTGTCCTGTATCGCCTGCTGTATTTCTCATCATGGCATAGGGAGCCACTGCATAAAAAAGAGATGTTAGACCAGCTACTTTATGAGAGCCTGTGAGCTCTTTACTAAGGAAAAAGACCATTATTGTCGTAAGACCCGCGAAGAATGGGCCAACCACAAACATATACTTGAGAACATTCTCAGAAGTCTGGGCTATGCCGAACAGGCCGAGGAGTTTGAAGGAATAGCCAATAAACATGGGGAGAAGAAGGAGGTCCTGTGTAAGTACCCTTCCTGTAGGGAAATATCTTAAAGTGTCAATAATCACGCCGCCATGATTAACAAAGTATTGAGTCTTTACTCCTGAAAAGTACATGGCAAGGCGGTACCACAGATAGCTATCCGGGTCAAAAAGAAGCTGATTATGATTTGCATATCTTATTGTGAAGGCTATAAGAAACAAAGCAGCAATAATAGAGAAAAGCCTGACTTTGCCATTATCCACAAGCTCATCAAGATTTAATTTCTGACTCATAATACTCCCATCCCTTCTTTGATGTGCATATATTTAAATTTATTGTGTCTTTATAATACTTATGAGTATTTTAAAATCAACCTTACTTCTTACACTGACAAACCTGGCTGTGCGTACAGGCAGCTATGTTTTCAGGATTATAATGGCAAGAATGTTGACTCTGTATGAGTTCGGAATACTTAATCTTGCCCTGCCTCTTCAGTTTTTCATAGTTATCCTTTCCTCTGCGGGTATAGCACCAAGTATTGCAAAGTTTGTGGCTGAGGGTAAGGAAAAAGCAGTTTCTTCAGCTCTATTCTACTTCACATTTATAGCTCTTGGCTTCTCAGTGCTCACCGCTCTTCTCTCACCTGCTATTGCCGTGAATATTTTTCATGACAGAAATGTTGCTATACCACTTGCCATTGCTTCTCTGGCACTGCCTTTCGCTGCTGCAATAGCAGTGCTGACAGGTGCGATGCAGGGAAAAAGGAATATGGTTTCTTTTGCCTCTTCCCTTTTAATCCTCCAGGGAGGAAGAATAGTTTTCGCCTCCATTCTTGTGCTCTTCTGTGCCACTGCAGGCTATGCGGTGGCAGGCTCTGTTATGGGTTTTGCTTTTGCGCTGATTACAGCTTTCTGGTTATTTAGAGGCACGGAAATAAAAATTACAAAACCTGATTTTTCCAGCTTCAAAGAAGTCTTCAGTTTTTCACTGCCTGTGAGTATAACAAGCATTGCAGCCTTCGCTCTGGCCTATATAGATATTCTCATGCTGGGTGCGTTTCTATCTCCAAAGGAAGTTGGAATATACAGTGTAGCCTCTCCAACATCAAGGCTTGCTCTGGCTTTTTCCAGTGCGATTTATGCAACTATTCTGCCAAGAATTTCAGGACTCAGAGGAGATAAAACTAAAATCAGGAAGGTTGTAGCTTATTCCACCAGAATATCCTTTGCAGTGCTATTTATAACAACAGTCATATTCATAATCATTTCAAAGCCTATAATACTGCTACTATTCGGAAGTAGATATAGTCAGGCAGTCGAGCCATTCAGAATCCTGCTGTTCGGTACATTCTTTTTTGGAATGTATACATTGAATTCAGGGATTTTCCAGGGTATGGGCATGCCTAAAATTCCTATGAAAATTCTGGTTGTTTCTGCAGTTCTAGATTTAATCTTAAATCTGGCTCTTATACCCGATTACGGAATAATAGGGGCGGCGATTGCTTCTTCAACCAGTATGATTTTAGCAGGTCTCTCCTCAGTATTGCTTTTACATAGATATATGAAGGAATAAGATTTTGATATGTAGCTACTCCTTCATAAGTCTTTCAGGTATTAGCTGCTTTTCAATTAAAGAAGAGAAGTCTTCTACCTGACGAATAAGCTCTGCTCCTTCCTGACTCACAAGAACTTCGGCAGGTCTCGGTCTTGAGTTATACTGGCTTGCCATGATAAAGCCATACGCACCAGAATCAAGGAAGGCAAGAACATCTCCCTCTTCAATTACAGGGAGTTTTCTATCCCTTGCAAGAATATCGCCGCTCTCACATACATTTCCGGCAATATCAACAATTTCCTGCGGCTTTTCATCTGGCTTATTGGCAACAATTACCTCATGGTAGGCAGAGTATATGACAGGCCTTAAAAGAACATGAAAACCAGAATCGCAGCCTATGAACTTTTTATAAGGTGTACTCTTTACAGTGCTCACCCTTGTCAGCATTATTCCGGCATCACCAACAATAAATCTGCCTGGCTCAAAAATGAGCTCTGGTTTTTTCAGAGAGTACTCCTTAATCTTTTCATTAATTACAGGTACGACAGCTTTAGCAAGGTCCTCCGGGGTTATTATCTCCTGAGCCTCTTTGTACTCAATCCCGACACCTCCTCCAAGGTCAGCAAACTCCAGCTCTATTCCAAGATTATTTTTTATTCTGCCGATAATATCAAAGAGTCTTGCTGTTGCCACCTCATAAGGTGAAGTTTTGGTTATCTGCGAACCTATGTGCATGTGAATTCCGACAATGTCTAAAAATTCTGCCTCCTTAGCTTTTTTATAACCGTCCAGAATAACGTTCTCGTGGATTCCGAACTTGCTTTCCTTCAAACCGGTGGAGAGGTAAGGATGAGTCTCGGGAGAAACCTCGGGATTAACTCTGAAGGATACTCTTGCCCTGAGTTTTTCCCTCTCTGTGATTCTTATGAGTCTGTCGAGCTCATGGAGAGAGTCAAGATTTATTGTAACTCCTGCTTTAAGCGCTTTTTCAAGCTCTCTGTCTGTTTTATTGTTTCCTGTGAATATAATCTTCTCCGGCCTTATGCCAGCAAGGAGGGCGAGGTATAACTCACCCTCACTGAGAATATCCACACCAGCCTTCTCCTGCCTCAGGATATGGAGAATAGCAAGATTGGTATTTGCCTTACAGGCATAGAAAACCTCGACATCGCCATAGTATTTCTCAAAGGCTTTTTTAAATTCTCTGTACCTCTGCCTTATTCTCTGTTCGTCGTAAACATACAGAGGTGTTGAATATCTGTCTGCAAGCTTCACCAGATCAACACCGCCTAAAGCTAAATTTCCCTGTGGATTTACAGTAATATGCGGTTTAAATTCAAACATCATAGTATCATCCTATATTTATAACGCTGAGAAAGCATACTTAAATTTTGTCTGCGGCCTCCGAATACATCAGAGAAGAAGCTCCTGCTATAAGACCTGCGATAGCATCATCGGCAAAAGCCTCAAGCTTCTTCAGTACTCCCGGTTTTTTCATATCAAAGCGTACAAATTCAAATTTTGCCCTTGTACCGCCTATATATTCCGCTATTGCCATACCAATTATCTCATCAGCCAGAATGAACACCTCATCCCTCTCAAAGTCCTCTCTGCTTATCCCCGGAATCTTCCCTTCCACAGCAAGTCTCTCCAGCTCAAAAGCTGCAATCAGGAGTGAGTTGACATTCGGGTCCCGCAAAGTACTGTCAAGAATCTTTCCGATAATCTGCTCTGCAATCTCCTGCGTTTCAATACCAGGATGAGGAACGAAAAGCTCCATAGCAGTGGCAATAAGGTCTTCCCTTGATATACCCTTTTCATTCAGAATGGCGTACATATTATGAGGAGTGATAAAAAGATAACCAGAGCAAAGAAGAAAATTACTCTATCGGCAATGGCAATAGCCTTATCTATGTCCTCTGGCACAGCATCTCTGCCCTCACCCAGTACATAACTTCCTTTTTTTGTCAGTTTAACTCCGGTTGCACCTGCCATGGCAGCCATCGGTATGCCGGCATTCGGACTTTCGGTTGCAGAGCCGTATTTCAGCACTGTTTTTAAAGTTCTTATTTTTTCCAGTGAGAACAGGGTTATAAGGAGGGCTGAAACCCTTGCAGGTATATAGTTCAGAATATCATCAAGCTTTGCAGAAGGCATGCCAAAACTTCCGTATTTTCTGTATCCAATCATGGAATCGAGAGTATTCAAAACCCTGTAAAAGAATGCTGCAGCCACACCGGCTTCGGGGCTGATACATGAGAATAAGGCAAAGTAGAAAAGTGGTGAGAGCATGCTATCGTGGATATTTTCTCCAATACTCTCAACACATGCTGAGGAGGCTTCTGATTCGTCAAGCTTTTCAGTAGGCCTGCTCACAATATATACGAGAAGTTCTCTTGCTCTTTCAAGAGCACCGCTTTTAAGGGCATCTCCCACAGGAAGCGTATAGTCCCTCAGACCACGCCAGCTGAAGCTGCTCTTCAATATGTAAATAGAAAGCAGTAATTCTGCATAACCCTGAAGATGGACGAGAAGAAGAAAAATCGAAAGAGATAGGCAGGCTGCCATAGCTACTATAAAAATTCCACCTGCACCACCATATCTCTCAAGGAATTTCAGTTTTTCAATAGCTTTGCCAATGTATATTGTGGGGTGAAATATATCCGGTGGCTCTCCAAAAACTCTGTCAATAGCCAGAGAAAGTAAAAGAATAATAGCAGAGTTCAAAGCTACCCCAGCCTGTGCCTCACCCTGACTGCAACGCCATGTTTCAGGCTGAGCATTTCCTCTGCACTGACCATGGCTCTTCCAGCAGCTATGGGCTTATCCTGAGAATCAACAACAATTACCTCCTGATACGGTTTTATTTCCATATCAGCCTCTTCCACAAAGCCACAGAATAGACTTCTGCCCTGACTTACAAATTCCACGGCATCCTCATGTGCAACAACTCTATTACTGGGAAACGGTAGTTTTAGGAGCCTCTTCACACCTTCCACATTGAGCACAACAGAACCGTCACTTGCTCTGATTACTCCAACAAGCCTGTCCCCGGAGTAAACCTCTCTTATTCTGCCTGTTTTCGATATTCTCGCTCTTGTCTCAGAGAACAGAAGCTCTCCCGCACCTTCGCCAAAGTAATAGTCACCTATAGCAATAAGCTTTCCCTCAATGTCATTTTTCCCTTTAAAATTTTCAACGTCAGAGAAGCTTTCTCCTTCAAGACCGAGAAATTCCAGACTGCTGTGGAAATAAACTTTCTCAAAGCCAGAAGCATATTCTTTAACAACTTTTTTCATAAAGTTTATCTGTGCCTCGTCATATCCGCCAGGCGCTTCATGCTGGGTAAGAGGATAAACCTCCTCTATCTCGAGAGGTATAACCCCAAAGACCTTTGAAGCTATACATATATGATATTCTTCAGTGCTCATCATTCCATAGGTTTTCGAGTAGGGCTTCTCCACCTCAGGTAGAAGTACGAGTTTTTTATTTATTTTAAGTCTTTTCAGCTTTTTAATGTGTCTTCTAACCTCCGGTCTGAGTAAGGCTTCACTTCCTGTGTAAAAAAAGGCTGATTTTTTTGTAACAGGCTCAAGATTCTCTAGACTGCCGTAGGATAGAGCCACTCTCACAGCTTCGAGAAGATACGGATGGGCTCTGGCTCTCTCGGCAACAAGCTCCCATAAAGAACCGTCATGTATACTCTGCCTCACCCTTCTTATCTCTTCAATGCTTACTGTAAGATTGTGCATGGCAAGAAAGTGGTCCCTATCCTTCTTTTCAAGCTTCTTAAGCTCTTCCGCTGTTGTCGATGTGCACACTGCACAGGAACAGGGTAGCTCTCTGAGCCTCTCAAGCCTGTATGTTCCTGAAGTTGTTATATACCTGCCCTCTCTTGCATAGAGAGCATAGGCTGCGCTGTCAAAGAGGTCACAGCCCAGAGCACTGGCAAGTGCAAAGAGCATCGGATGTCCTGCTCCAAACAGATGAACAGGCTTATCGTGAGGCAGGTATTTTCTGGAATGTATGATAATTTTCACAAGGTCAGAGAAGCGGTAGTTCTCCATGAGAGGTACAACCCCGCCTATCGGATAAAGGTCAAAACCAAGCTCTGCCATCTTTCTGGCACTTTTTTCTCTGAGTTCTGGATAGGTAGAACCCTGTACTGTGCCCGAGAGGAGCATTTTTTTTCTTGCCTTAATACTCTCTCTGGCTCTTCTGAGGGTTTCCTCAAGTTCTCTCTCTGCCTGCTCTCTCGGAACATCCGGCTCTGTCGGTATGTCAAGAATCACACCTATGTCAACGCCTATATTCTCCTGAAACTCGAGGATTTCCATGGGGCTAACATCAACCCCGCCATACTTATAAAGCTGAAAGGAGCCTGAGTCTGTCATTATCACGCCATCAAAGCCAAGAAGGCTGTGAATCCCCTCTTCCATGGCTCTGCTTCTTAATTCTCTGTTCTGATTTATTATATAGGAGTTGGTTATTATGCCGTTAAAACCAAGTTTCTCTATTTCTTCAATACTCAGTATCTGCTTTCTCGGGTCTATTACAGGAAAAAGATAGGGTGTTGTCAGCTTTTTACCATTAATATTGAGCTCTGTAACTCTACCTGAAGCATCTCTCGCTCTGATTTCAATCATGAATTTGCTTTTACTTCAATGAATAAAAAGTTTAGGTTGTAAACCGCGTGAATATAAAGACGTCCTATGCCAAAATTATAAAACATATTTCTATTTTATTTTAGTTTTATTTAAATATTGGTAGCTGACAGCATCATATATTTTAAAAATATCATCAGAAATTAAGTACATTCTGAATATAATAAGTATTTCTAAGGATACTTTTATATGATTTTTATATATCCAGATGGTTATGTGACATGCCACATAAACAAAAAACAATCATGTTGTTTATATATATTGAAAACTATTGAAAAATATTTAATCGTTATGTTAAAAAATATTTACTTATGTTATTACTAATTTGTATAGGTGGCATTAATTGGTGGTATTGTCAATCACCACCCATTAAAATGGGTGACCTGTCTCGTGAGAGACAGGGGTAACAGGTTGATTAGGAGGCATTAGATATGCAGAAGTTATTGGTAGAGTTTCAGAACACATCAGGGAATGCTCCTCAAGTCCCCTGCTCTGTAAGTGAGGCATTAAACAGAGAGGAAACTCTCAGTGTGTCTCGCACAGTACTGGCTAATAACAGCTCCGATGAGGACCTACACTCTGGCAGGAGTGGACAAGTGTTGAACGTCCCTGTCATAAATATGCACAAACAACTGATACCTGATAGTACGAAGAACAGTGAGCAGGTTGAAATATCTGCTGGTTTAGATTGGATTAAGATTATAATTTTTAAAGAGGTGAAAAGGGCAATTTCCCCACATATTGAAATGGGTGGTTTTATTGCCTGTGTATTATGAGCACGTACAAGGTTGAACTGAGCGAGAAGCTTGCTTTATACTCATCATATTTAGTACCTATTGGCATCATAATCCTGTCTCTCATTTCTATTTTCAATGATACCATGATTCAGCCGAATACACGTGCCTTTATACTTGACCTTATTTTCCTTCTTTTTGGTTCACTTCTTCTCAGTGGAAGTTACAGAGCAAACAAAAAATTCAACGAAAATATTGTTGCCGATAAAGAATTCAAATCCCTTCTTCTTGAAAAATTCGGGCCATTCCTTAAAGAGTTAAGCAGATATCAGATTACCATAGATGAACTTTCTGAAAAAATTGAGTCTTTAAATAGAAGGGTTTCCTACATATCAAAAGGAAATCACGGTGCACCTTCCTATATAGGTATGCCCTTTGCTCCGAATATCAACTTTCTTATACGTTCTCTATACCTCTCAATATTAACTCTGGGTTCTATAATTTTCCTTTATACGAGAATATCTACCAGCAGTATATATGTAATTCTTATTCTTATATTTCTGTGGTGGTATTTAATTACAGACGAATATGACTTTTTCGATGATATTTCTGCTTATATATTTATAATATTCCCAATTCTTATAGTACCGATTTCAAGTCTTGTACTTTTAGCCTATTTTAATCTTCCCACACTGCAGATTTTTCTTTTCCTTATCCTAATATTTTATATAGTAAGTTACTATACAGTAGCCACTTACTATGCAACAGGTAGAATTCCCTTTATAGAGAAACCAATGAGAACATATAGAAACGGTGGAACAAATAAAAATATGAACAGTGGTGGAATATCAACGCCAGACAAAGCTGAATCTGTAAAGGAAATTCTTGATAAATTAATTGAAAGGAAACCACCATATCAGCGCAATGGCGGTAAAGATTACGATGCCATTTATGTTCAGGAAAAAGATACAGATACCTCTCAAGTTAAAATCACTGTGGATAGAGATATACTCGCCGAGGCTCTGGCTTTATATATTTCAACCCAGACCCCGCACAGAAAGACTAAAATATTTGATTCTGATAAACCACCTTTTGTCAGAAGTTTTCTCTCAGTTATGTATGATAAGATTAAGGGATTTAAATAGGCGATTATATGAAGGCTATTTTAGTGTTTACACTGATACTGGTAATTATAACAGTATCCTCCAACGTGTATTCCAAAGAAAATATTACCCAGATAAGTGGTATGGAACCTCTGGTCAAAAATTTCATAGGGATGAACCATGGAGGAAGCAAATGCGCATACTGCCATGCTTTTCTCTTACCAGAAAAAACATATGATGAAATATTCCTGCACGGATGTAGATGTCATCAGCCTGATGTAGCAACTGGATTTTACGATGTGCATATGAGCAAGGTGATAAAGCTACATAGTTCAAAAATCTGCGAACTCTGCCATGCAGGTACCACGAATGTAACCTATCAAATTTATCACCTGAAGGTACATAAAGGAATTCCATGCACAAGATGCCATACAATTCAAAAGGATACCTATCTGACAGTAACCAAACCAAAAAATATGGTATGTCGAAACTGCCATAAAGGCAACATACATTATATACATGCCGCTGTTCTGGGACAGGTTTGCAAAATGTGCCATGGAACAGCCTTTGCTTCAAGATATACAATAAAACAGTTGAAAGAGATAAATCTCAATGCGAGTACTATAAATAAAACTTTGTATGAGAGTGGTAAAGCAAAAAAGGAGGTGAAGAAAGTTGGCTTCATTACAATCTCGAAAATATTTGCTTCTATTATTAATGCTATTTTCTAGCATTATTATATTAGGAGGATGTATAAACTTCAGTCCAAAGAAAATTAATGGAATATCTTTAGAAGTTCAGATAAGTAATAATAAGATTCTACCGGGTTCGGTTAAAGCAAGTATTGTACAGGTAAATCTGAGAAAATATAAGAGTCCGGGTATTAACAGACCACCATTTGTTGCCTTTAGAGGATATATAATCCCAAAGAGTAATAGCAGTATTGTACACGCCACAAACTGGGGTCTTCTTCCATACAGAGGTACAGGCAAATATAAAATTACTCTGGTAGCAGGAAACGGATACAACATACAGAAAGGAGACAGAGTTTCTTATTATGTAAGTCTGAGAAGCAGGGATGTCACATGGTCTGCATCTTACGCAAGCGGTGTTATAGTGCTGGAGTGATATCGACGTGAAAGTAAAAATTCTTGCAACATTGATTTTTGTGCTTATAGCAGTTATTTCAAGTGCCCATGCCTATGGAACCGCTTCAATAGTATCAGAAGTATATGGCCTTGGAAATTATACCAATATAAGCAATCCTACGTTACAGCCTGGTGACACCGTAAAGCTATATGTTGAAGCTGATAAAGTGGACCATGCAGGTTTTGTTGCAGTTAATTTTTACATGATTATATACAACAGTAACCTCCAGATTAAAGACGTTCTAACCTCCAATGTGAGATATAGATATAATGTGAGAGATGTTTACATAACACCTGAATTTACCATCCCGGATACATGGGAGTCAGGCCAGTATTTTATAAAGGTATATGCCTATGACGTGGCTGACGAAGCCAAAGTCAGACAGATGTATGCAAGAGCTCTGGATAGATTCGAGCCAGATTACCTGGCTGCCAAGTCATTCACCAGCCAGCCTGAAGGTGTAAATGTCGGAGGATATTCAGGATACCTCAAAAAACAAAGTTTGTGGAACTATATACTTGCACAGAACCTGCAGTTCAAAGTGGTAAATAAAATTACAAAGAAGGCAGGCCTTGTACCGCAGAAGGCAATAGTACATTATCCCATCAATGTAACCTACTATATAGGTAAACAACAGCTAAGTAAACCCAGGTTCTTATCTAACTATCCTTTTACCTTTAATTTTACATCAACCAGAGCAATCCATGATGGTGTTGTTGCCCTTGACTATTTATTTATTATCACAAATAACAAAAATGAACCAGTATACTATGCTCAATCATCAGAGCGCTATATAAATTATAACGGCACAGCAATTTCCCATGCCTTTATACATCAGCTGCCAGTGGGAAAATACTACTTACTTGTCAAAATTTATGACAGAGCAAACCCGGAACCCCTGAAAGAATTCCTTAATAGTCTGGGTACTTATTCAGAGGCATATAACCTGAATAAAATAAATGCATATAGAACTATCAAACAGGGAAGTAATGTAAACAGTGGACTTTACAGTACTCTGGGAATTTTAAAACCTGTCAGTGAAAACAACCTTGTTTACTTTGACAGAATACCTTTTGAAGTCTCGCCTGAAGTTAAAGAAGAAAATATAACACAACCACTTATAAACTATCTTGCCATAAAGCCCAGCAATTTTATAGTTAATTTATCCCAGCCCTTTACTATTAACGTAAAATTAAGAAATAGCGGGAAGGAAGGTACAGTTTTTATAAAGATGTTGCTCAGAGGAGAGAAGAAAGGCTACATGCTAACGCAGAGTACATTTGTTAAACCAGATAGTGTAAAAACTGTAACATTCAATATATCACTTCCTCTGACAGTAGGCGCCTGGAAGATATCTCTTGAAAACTCAAGTTTAAATGAGGTTATACTCGTCCAGAAATCCAGAGTTATAAGACAGGCAGAGAATCAGGCTGCAGAACAGGCGGCACTTTTCGCCCCAACTAAAATTCAAAAGCCAAAAACACCTATATTAATTATCGGGTTTCTTATAGCCACACTTATAGCTATCCTCATGTTATTGAAGAGGAAGTATGGTGACGTACCTCCGGAATTTGAGCTGCCAGTAAAAATAACTCTTGCAACTCTGATTTTACTTATAATATTATATATTATATATCTCTATAAGTAGATGCAAAGTTGTAAGCGAACCAGCCCTGCAGCAGGTTTCTCGCCAGGGGCTGTATTGAGAAGTTCACGCTCCCATATTGACTTTATTTTTACATTTCTCTCCAATACCACAGGATTTGGAACATCTGGAGTATATACTGCTGTCACCAAAACAGTCCGGATAACTCTCAGATTCTTCAATATCTGTCTCCTCTTTTATTTTTTCTTCTATCTTTTCTGCTTCGTTTTCATTTCCTTCATGTTCAAAAAGAAAATCAAGATCCCCCTCTTCCTTATTATAGCCTTCATTTACATGAACCTCTTTTTCACTCTCCTCTTCATTATACAAAAAATCCAGTTCATCACCGTATTTATCTAAAGACTCTCCAGAAAACTCAGGTGCTTCATCCTGTTTTTCATCCAGAGTTTCATCACCCGACATAAACTCTTCCTCTGACTCCTCCAGCTCATCCTCCGGCTCAGAAGATAAAACTTCTTCCTCCGGATATATTTCAAGGTCATCAGTATAAACCTCATCGATATAATCTTCACCTGTCTCATCAAGACCATCCAGGTCAATATCAGAAATTGCATCAAGAATGTCACTTCTGACTTCAGTGGTGGTTGAAGATTTGAATTTCCCTGCAGATGCGGAAGGAGAATCCGGAATTTCTGCTTCGAGAATCTGTTTGACTATATCTGTCTCCATTCCAGACGATGGAGCTGAATCCACATTTTCCCTTTTTACAGGCGGGCTATAAAATTCTTCCTCTTCTGTATATTTCCTTCTCACAGGCCTTCTGGAGTATCCTCTGCCTCTTCCCATAATCCATGAGGTTATAATCACTATGAGAACACTGAGGAAAAATAAACTCCCGATACCAAGGATGAGATAATCTGCAGGTAGCATTGATAATATTTCTCGGAGGTAGAATAAAAATTTAACCCTCATGGTGGGAAAGTATTTTATGCATTAGGTACAAATTAAAGATATGAATCCAAGACCCTGGGAAAAGCAGAGATTTATACTTGATACAACAGCATTGACAGGTGTCGGGCTGAGATACGAATCCGAACCTCTCTGCGAAGCCCTAGAAAGAATTCTCGGTCTTATCAGGGAGGCAAGAATCAGGCTGAATATATCCTGCCATATCCCTTTCCCTACTGTTTACGGTGAGCTCAGACAGTTTATGAAACGTTATGCATGCGGTGAAGAGCTAATTGTGGAACTTGATACCTGGCTGGTAAAAAAGACACCTAACAGGTTTGATGTCAAGATTCCTTCAGAGGTCTTCTATGAGTATGTAAAGGATATAAGGGAGAGAATGAACAGGGGGATGAAGATTGCTGAAAGCTGTATATGGCTGAGTGCCACAGAAACTTTTGACCTTGCAAAAAAGGATGTGGAAAAGGAGAAAATAAACAAAGAGAGCACAGGTTATATTATAAAGGATTTCAGAGCAAAGTACAGGAATGCGCTGCGCTATGGCACTTTAGACTCTGCTCCCGACCTTGATGTCCTGCTTCTTGCCAAAGAAATGGATGCGGGAGTCGTATCAAGCGATGAAGGAATAAAAAAGTGGACTGAGAGGCTCGGGCTGAGATTTGTTGAAGGTTCCACCTTTCCCAAGATGATTGAAGAGTATCTCAAACATGTGGAATAGTTTTTTATAGTTATTTAACCTTCAGGCATTAGTATGGAGTTTACAAGGCCAAGAGGTACAAGGGACTTTTTCCCGGAAGAGATGGAAAAAAGAAGATGGGTGGAAGCAAGAATAAGGGATACATTCAAAAATTTTGGTTATGGTGAGATTCTAACTCCAACCTTTGAGCATATCAACCTTATAACAGCAAAATCCGGGGAGGATATAGTTGAGCACCTTTACACTTTTGAAGATAGGGGTAAGAGAAAGCTTGCTCTCAGGCCAGAACTTACGGCACCTGTGATGCGTGCATATATGAATGAGCTTCAGAGCCAGGCAAAGCCTGTTAAACTCTATTATATTGCAAACTGCTTCCGTTATGAGAGGCCCCAGTCAGGCAGATACAGAGAGTTCTGGCAGGCTGGCATTGAACTTATAGGCTCTTCAGGTGCCGGGGCTGAGGCTGAAGTCATTGCCCTTGCCTATACAGTTCTTAAAAATCTGAATCTGAAGGATTTTACCATGCAAATAGGCAATATTAGCTTGCTAAGAAAGTTCTTAAAAAATCTCGGGATTACAGAGCAGAGCAAGTTTCTTGCTCTGATTGATAAGGAAGAGCATGAGGAACTCGAAAAACAGCTTGAATCTTATGGTGTAAAGGCTGAAGATAGAAAACTTTTCTTTGAAATAATAAGTCTCAAGGGGGATACACGTGAAACTGTCGCAAGAGTGAGAGAGCTTTTCCAGGACAGAGAGATTTTGGAGGAGATGGATAGATTCGAAGAGACTCTGAATTATATTGATAATCTCGGAGTGGAGTACAGTGTTAACTTTGGCATTGCGAGAGGTCTTGATTATTACACAGGTATGGTCTTTGAGATTTATGCCCGGAAGCTGGGAGCAGAAAAACAGATATGCGGAGGAGGCAGCTATTCTCTTGCTGAAACCTTCGGAGGGAAGGCTACACCGACATGTGGTTTTGCCATAGGATTCGACAGGCTCATACTCGCTCTAGATAAAGATGGAGTAAAAGCGGGCGGTGAAAATGGCCATGGTGTATATGTTATTCCCGTATCAGAAGAATTCATTGCTTATGCCATGAAGATAACATCAGATATAAGAGAATATAGCGTGTGCGATGTGGAGCTTAACAGAAGAAAGCTGGGAAAGGCTCTGAGCTATGCATCAAAGAAAGGTTTTGAGTACGCAGTTATAGTGGGAGAGGAAATCAAAGACAGTAAGATTATTCTTAAGAATCTTATAAGCAAGGAACAGGTAGAAATAGAGATTTCCAACGTGAAAACTGCTTTAACCACGGGACACCGATAAATGCAGGGATAGAAAAAGAAAAGTTCGGATATATGCTTGAATATACGGGTGAGCGAATTGGCTAGAAAAATCAGGAATCTTGCTCTTCTGGCACTATTAGAGCTATCAATACTTGTACTGCTATATATTTTCAGAGGTTATGATGACAATGCCACGGTGAGGTGGGGCTGGACAGTCAACAATCCTATACTTTTTATTCTTATTATAATAATTTCCCTGATTTCAGGGTATATATTCATGTTCATCAGAATAAAACATAAAAAAACCGCAATATTTCTTGCCGCCTTTTTTGTTTCTGCTATTTTCTGGAGGGAACCCGAGATTATTATTGATGCCTCGAGGTATTTTACCTATGCAAAAATGGCCAGAGTTGACGGCCTTTTTTTCTTTCTGAGTGAATGGGGCAGGGGGTTTGCGGTATGGACAGACCTGCCCGGTATCCCTCTGCTACATGCATTGATATTTGAAATCTTCGGGGAGGGCAGACTCGTTATTCAGATTTTCAACTCAGTTTTATTTTCCCTGACTGCGGTTCTGGTATATCTCACCGGAAGAGAACTCTGGAACAGAGAGACTGGAATCACTGCCTCTATATTCTTCTTTGCCTTTCCCTTCATCTATTCGCAGATACCTCTATTCCTTATAGATATACCTGCCATGTTCTTCTTCTCACTCTCTCTCTACACTTTTATCAGAGCTGTAAAAAAAGGAGGGTTGTGGATTCCGGCAGCTTCTCTTGCCATAGTCTATGCCCTCTTCGCAAAATACTCCCTCTGGTTCTATCTTCTGCCCCTTCCCCTGCTTATGTTAAGAAGAAATAAGAAAAGAGGTGTAATCTCACTGTCTCTGGCAGCTCTAATTTTTATTTTAATTTTCTATATTAAAAGCGATGTTTTTATTAAGCAGATTGAACTTCTGAAAAGCTATCAGCTACAGGGTTTGAAAAGATGGGGAGAGAGTTTCACAAGTACATTTTTATTTCAAATCAGTCCCTTTTTGAGTCTGGCAGCTATACTTTCTCTAATCGAGGGCTACAGAAAGAAGGATATCAATGTTGCTATTATTTCTGCCTTTATCCTTCCTGTTTTTCTGCTTCATATAGACAGAATACGCTATATTTTACCTGTGTTCCCTGCCCTCGCCCTTCTTTCGTCACGTGGTATAGCAAATTTTGGAAGGAGAAGAGGGAGATTTCTTGCAGCTTCAGCAGCAATCTTCTCTGTCCTTCTGGCACTTTTCTTCTATCTTCCATTTAACTGCGGAACAAGTGCCTCAAATCTTCAGCAGACAGGAAATTATTTGAATTCTGTTAAAACTGACAGTATAGGTGTACTTCCATTAATACCTGAATCATATATTAACCCGAGAATAACAATTCCACTTCTGGATATCTATACCGGAAAGAAAATTTCCGTTATACCCTATAGCTATTCAAAGCCGCCAAAAAATAAGCTTATGGAAAGTCCTTTTCGCTTCACCTGGGAATATAAGCTTCCGGATTATTATAAAACTGAAGGAAAACCGGAGATTTTTGTACTTATAACTCAAAAAAAGAATCAGAAAATTCCTGAGAAAATAGAAAAAGAGTTAAAAAAGTATAAAGAGATTAAAGAGTTCGGGAAGAGTCAGGGGTTATTCAGCTATAACACACTGGTTTCGATATACAAACTCAGCTGACCCTCCTGTTTAACTCTTCCAGCACTTCTTTTATATCAAGTTCCCTACATTCAGCCTCTTCTTTTATACTTTTTCTTAAGCCTTCGAGCCCATGGCACTCACAGATTCCAAGGTCCAGAAGATAGTCAATTGCTTCCGGATATTCCCTGAATATCTGCGAGATTTTTGTTTCAGCAGTTATGCTATTTGGCATATACACCGTAACCCTGAGTAGCAAAACCTTTAGCCTGTCCAGTACTGCCTTCTTCAGCGCCCCTTGGAGCAGCAGCAGTGGTGGTAACATTAGCACTGGCATTGGCTGTAACAGCAGGCCCTCCTGCACTCTGACCTATAGCTGGCGTACTCGGTGATATAGAATAACCAACTATAAGGCCAAGAATTCCGACCATAATAATGGAGACATATGCAAGCTCATTTTTCATAATCTTATTCCTCCTTAAAAAAGGGCAGAAAAGCCCTATGCTTTCTGTATTTTATAGTAGAAATTCGCACCGTCCCTTGTATGCTCCAGGACTTTATGCCCTTCCTTCTCTATAAGAGCAGAAATACTCTCTTCAGAAGTGGGATTGTCAAATACTACTTCAAGCACATCTCCAGATTTTATTTTCTGAAGTGTCTTCATTGTATAAAGCTGTGGATGGGGGCATACATAACCCTTCACATCCAGCTCATACGTATGTTCATCTTTCTTCCTAAATTTCATATCTATTTAACCTCCTTCATATATCAATATCGAAATCAGCCAGATCACTGGCGAGCTTCCTGTCAGTCCACCAGTTGAACATCTTCACAGCACTGAAAGCTCCTGCACCCATGCCCAAGAAGAAAAGCCAGCCACCCGGGTCTCCGCCTGCAACTCTTATGTAGAATGCACCAATATTGCAACCCAGTGCGATTCTGGCACCGATGCCCATAAAAGTACCGCCAAGAAGGCCCCATATTGCAAGTTCTCTATTCGGCATTTTCAGTTTAAACTCATTGTTCATAAGAGCTATGGTTGCTGCTCCCAGTATTATCCCTATGGACATCAGCAGAGGCGGATTATTCCATGGTGCCGGAATTCCATTCATAGCTCCAAAGAATATGTTATCTCTCATATTGACTCCAAAGTGTTCCAGAACCCAGGCTCCGAACTGAGCCTCCTGTGTGGTTATATACCAGTAACCGGGGTCAAAGACAGTGTGTAAAGTTGAAGCCTGATTCACAAGTCCCCAGTGCCATAGAACCTGACCAAAGTTGTTAATTCCATCCCTGTATCTCAGTGACTGGATTGTAAATACGTGAACACCTGAGACAATTCCAAGGAGAATCCCCGCAATAGCGGTTCTCTTCGAGGCAGTTATCATCATCCATATACCTCTCAGGTCATCGCCAAGAGTAGGTTTTGGCACTCCTCCGTCTGCACTTTCTGTCTTACGTTCCATCAACCTCCTCATAATCCCTTTCCTTGCCACAACGTAGTAAGCAAAAACAATGAGGATAATTACAGGAATTATTACGTTTATTATGGAATCTCCCACGACATACTTAAAACCTCCCAGACTCGGGAAGTATTGGGAAAGTGTAATCATTGGCTCTTTGAAAGCATAGCCTACAAGGAATTTATCAAAGAATCCTCCATAATCCACAAATATTGCCTGGGAAAATACAATAGCAAACAGAGCCAGCCATGAGGTTCCATTTCCCTCTCCTGTCTTATAGAGAGTACCTGAAGCACAGCCTCCTGCAAGAGTCATCCCGGCACCGAACAACAACCCACCTATAAGCTCATTGAGTCCCAGAGGTCCGGGGTGAAAAGTGCTCAACTGGGCCGCTGCCAGAACAGCCAGCACCAGACTGAAAGTTGCCATGGCAATCAGTATGCCAATAAACATCCTCGTTACGCCAATAGCAATCAAGTCTCTCCATGCGGACGCAAAACAGAATCTGCCATACTGCATCAGCATTCCATATGTAAACCCAAACCAGAGATAAGCTACAATGTACATGTACAGGGGATTCATGTGGTAATACCACAGACTGACAATTATAAGAAGCCCTACTATAGAATAAGCCCAAAATTTCCTTTTCCTTTCGGGGTCCACATCCATGCTTTT
Source organism: archaeon BMS3Bbin15 (assembly GCA_002897955.1). Lineage (NCBI taxonomy): Archaea > archaeon BMS3Bbin15. The sequence continues at coordinate 6,521 of BDTY01000074.1, read as the reverse complement.
ATTCCTCCTTTTTATCTTTTCGATTTATTGGATACTTTAAGACTATTTAAACTTTTCGAAATCCCTTTCGGTAATACCGAAAAATGTTGCCATGCTATATTTGTTTTTCAGAAAAGGTTGAAGGATTCATGAAAACGTTCAACCATACTGAAGAAATTCCATAACACACACCCACAGGTCGCTGTGTTTATATACTTTATACCTTTGTATATACTTTTCTAAAATATCGTAACGACTCTGTATTATTTTTCCATGCTATTATTATGTAGATTTATATCAAGTTTTGTTTATAGTTATATATAATATCATACAACCAATTAACCAAGGTGAGGTGATAATTTGCTTATAGTAGGGGTAGATTCCGCAACCTGGACAGTGATAAAACCAAATCTTTCAAGACTGCCGAACTTCAGTAAGCTTATGGAAGAAGGTGAATATAGCAGCATATATCTGAAGCAGAAGCCCTGGAGTCCCGAAGTGTGGTGCTCAATGTTCACTGGCTTGCTTCCCAAGGAGCACGGACACCATGACTTTGTGGTTAACGATAAAATAGTTAAGAGGGAGGATATTAAGGCTGAATTCATATGGGATATTCTGGATAAAAATGGGGTGAGTGTTAAGGCCCTTAATGTACCGTTTATTGTTCCACCCTATAATTATAACCTTGATTTTAAGCCAGTGGCACAGGGTGTACCTGTGGAGCTGGATGAACTCCTTGAAGAGATAGAGAAGGTGACAGCTTCTGCCCTGGAGGTTCTTAATAACGACAAACCTGATTTATTCATAGTAGCCTACACCGCTCTGGATAAACTCTCTCATCTCCACTGGGGAGAGGATATTCTTGTTGATTTCTATGAAAAGGTTGACAGTGCACTGGGAAAGCTCATAGCCTATGATGACGAAGTTATTGTTATATCCGACCATGGATTCTGCGACTATGACAACGCACCTGTGAGAACTCTGCCAGAAAGAACTCCTAAAGGTAAGGTCAAAGGTGACCACCATCCCGAAGCTATTATTATAAAGAAGAATGTACAGTGTTATATAGAACAACCTGCGGATGTTTTCAAATGCATAAAAAAGAGATTTTTAGGTGATATGGATGGATGAAGAGATAATGGCTCTGCCGCTGGAGGAAAGAATTGAGAAGAGCAAAGAAATAATAAGGGAAGCTCTTGAAAAGTTTGATGAGCCTGTGGTTGCTTTCACAGGTGGCAAGGATTCAACCCTTATCTTATGGCTGACAAAGCAGGTCTGCGAAGAATCCGCAAAAGAAATGCCTGAATGCATGTTCATAAATGAGGGGAGCGTTTTCGATGAAGTTCTTGAGTATGTTGAAAAGCTCAAGAGGGAATGGAATTTGAAAATACAGATGGTTGAAAATGAAGACGTGATGAAACAGGCTAAAAAAGTCGGGGATACTGTATTTGTGGAGGAGCTCAACAAAACCAATCAAAAGGAATTGAAGAGAATAGGATTTCGTGAAAAGAGCTTTGTATTCAACCCGGAAAGTTTTGAGGGGAATCATCTGATGAAAACAGTTGCCATGAATGAATTTATTGTTTCTAAGGGTATAGATGCCGTTATAACAGGTATAAGATGGGATGAACAGGAGGCAAGGAAGGATGAGACTTATTTTTCTCCGAGAGAGGACCCTGAGCATATAAGAATACATCCCATACTGCACTTCAGAGAAAAGGATGTGTGGCAGATTCTGAGAGGTAAGAATATACCTGTGAATAAACTCTATGCTATGGGCTACAGAAGCCTGGGTGCAAAGGTTACCACCGAAAAGGTGAGTGATAAACCAGCCTGGGAACAGGATTTAGAAACTTCCGAGAGGGCAGGGAGAGCACAGGATAAGGAAGGGATAATGAAGAGACTGAGAGACCTGGGGTATATGTAACGGTTTTTCAAACTTTTTTCTGAAGTCTCGTCTCTTTTCTTTGCTGAGCCTCCCGAAATCTCTTTTTCTGTTCTTCTGTTTTTAATATCAGTTCGGGAACAGGAGTGGGTCTGCCGTCCTCATCAATCGCCACATAGGTTAAAAATGCCGTGCATGCAAGTACCCTTAAACAATCATCCTTTTTCTCTCTGTGTGTGTCCACCTGCACTTCCATGGATGTCGTACCCACATAATTTATCCATGCATTGAGTATGACACTGTCACCAAGCCTTATGGGCTCGAGGAAACTCAAATTATCGATATTTGCCGTGACCACATTCTTACGCGAATGTCTGTGTCCAACAAGCGCCCCTATACTGTCTATCCATTCCACCAGCTTACCACCAAACAAATTTCCATAGATATTTGTATCAGCAGGCAATACCGAATAGACAGACTCTGCCATCGAGTCCTCCACCGTTTTTTTATCAACTTTCATTGGAATATAATATATAATTCAAATATAAGTATCTTCCGAACTCTGAATCGGGCTAACCTTTTTATCCCAACCCTGACAGTTAAAAATAATTAGGTGTTCTTAGTTCAGTTTATTTTATGACCAAAAAAACATCCCTAAGAACAAGTAACATTACGCCGAATGAGAATATATCTTTTCCGATTGGTACCATCCTCACGGTAAAGAAATATTACAAAAAACTTTCCTTTTCTGAGATTTTAGGTAAACACAAGAAGCATGGGAGGAATATCAATTCTCTCATTGAGGCTTTGCTGAGTTACAAACTCACCGAGAACCAGAGCATCACAAGGCTGCCACATGGATAAATCGTGAAGAAGTCCTGGACACCTTCAAACTTGATTCTTTTGAGCAACGGACTCTTTACAGAGTACTGGAACTACTCGGTGAGAACCGCGAAGAGATTATAGCCGATGTCCAGACTGTGATATTCGACACATTTGACTTTGAGCACACCAATATTAACATGGATTGGACAAGTTTTGTACTGTATGGTGATAAATGCCCACTGGGCAAGCAGGGCTACAGCCGTGACCATCGACCCGATAAGGAGCAGATAACCACCGGTATTAGCGAGCTTTCCAGCCCTATCAATATCCCGATAGGTATGACCGTTCGTGAAGGCAATGTGAAACGACCAGATTCACTTTGACGATACCTTTGATCAAGTAAAAGACCGTTTGCGTGAGGATTCGATAGTTGTCTTTGACAGGGGAGCTAACCGAAAAGAGAACCTTGAGCGCATAGAAAATTCAAAACTGAAATTTCTCACAGCCAGACAGATTAAAAAAAGCGATGAGAGTATCTGGCTCAAGAACTTTGACAAGTCAAAGGCTGAACTCGTTGACAGGCGGTATGGTGTATATGGGCTAAAAAAGGAGTTTCCGAGCATCTTTATGAGCAGCAAATTGAATCCAAATTAAGGAAGGTGGATAGGCTATTTGCCGAGGCTGAAAAAATACAACAAAGTATCGAGAATAAAAGGGGATTGCCCAAACAATACAGGATAAATAATCCGCTTGTAGAATGTAAGTATTCCTACCAGACAAAGCTTAGATTGTTTAGTGAGGATGAGGCAAAAGCGATACTAAAAAAAACATCAATAACAGGGCGTGAAGGATTTTTCTGCCTGGTGTCGAATAAGAATTTGACACTTCAGGAAGCCCTTGCCACATACCGTCAGAAGGACTCAATAGAGAAGATAATCAACTCACTGAAAAACGAGATTGAAATCAAGCTGATCAGGTGCTGGTCAGAACAGAATGTTTACGGTGCATTGATAATCGGATTTATAGCCCAGCTGTTCATGGCTTTGATACGTTTCGAGCACCAGGAATTAAAGCACACATCGACAAAATTCATCAAAATATCGCTGATGAATTTGACAGTTACAGTTGAGTACAAGAAATCAACGGAAAAAAGATACATTTTCTCTAATTTCAACCCAGTATCACAGGTCATATTAGAACAAAATCAGACAATCACGTGATAAATCTGGGGTGAAAAATACATATTTTCGGCTTCTGTCAAATGGATTTTTCGAATAAGTTAGCGGAGCAAAGTGTCAAGGTTAGGGAGGAACAGTCTAGGTAAAAGAGAGGTAGAGGGGTCATATGACACTATGTTGGATTATAACTCTAAGATTTCAAAGATTTCATTAGCGATAAACAATCTTGCCCCCTTTTCTCTCTCAACTTCACTAATTATTCCAGCTGATAATAAAATTTCTACATTATATTTTGCCTTAGAATAATGGCATTTTAATCTTTCTTTGACTTCAGGAATTGTTAAAAAGGGATTTTCAAATAAATAATCCAATATATGATGAACAGTTGTACTTTGAGAAATGTCCAACAATTTTTGCCTATATTTTTCTCTGAGTTCTTCCATTTTCTCAACTCTTAATACTGCATCATCAGCTTGTTTTTTTACTCCTGTGAGAAAAAATTTCAACCATCCTTCTACATCCCCTGCTGTACTTACTCTTTTAAGTCTAGCATCGTAATCTTCTCTAAATTTTACAAAAAAGGCACTAATATAAAATAGGGGTTGACTAATTATTTTTTCTTGACAAAGATACAGAATAATTAGAAGTCTCCCTAATCTGCCATTTCCATCTCTAAATGGATGGATTGTTTCAAATTGGTAATGAGATATGCCAATTTTTATAAGGTTTGTTTCATTATGATTATTTAAATATTCAATTAGATTTATCATCAATCTTTCAACAGATTCTGGACCACAGGGTACGAATTTTGCTTCCATGATGTCATAAGAAGTTCCAATCCAATTTATTTCAGTCTTAAATTTTCCAGGGTCCTTATACTCTCCTCTTACACCAGTTAATAAGATTTTATGAAGATCTTTAATCATCTGAACAGAAAGTTTTTCAGTATTAATCCTTGATAGGCCATCTTGCATTGCTTTTACATAATTCATAACTTCTTGCAGATCATCATCTTTTGTTCTTTTCTTTTTTTCTGCTTCATGCATAAATACATCTGAAAGAGTGGTTTTTGTTCCTTCGATTTTGGAACTTAAAACTGCTTCTTTCTTCAAATAGGGCATTATTAAAAGATGAGGATTCAGTAATTTTCTGCCAGCTTCTGATAGATTACCTAAACTCAAAGAAGCTTCAGAAATAAGTTTAACAATTTCAGGCGTATATTTAACTTCAAATGGCAGTTCATTTGGTTCAAAGCAGTGAAAAATAGTATTAGGGATGCTCTTAAGCTTACCTGTTCTTTCACTTTTAAATTCAGATGGTTCCATCTTATTAAGAGATGCAATACTAATATATAAATCTTCCCATTTGCAGTACTCTTTTTGTTTAAAATTAGTACTATCTGGCAAATGTGTTACAAATGTTAATACTTTTATAATAGCAACAGTACTCTTTTTGTTTAAAATTAGTACTATCTGGCAAATGTGTTACAAATGTTAATACTTTTATAATAGCAACAATACTCTTTTTGTTTAAAATTAGTACTATCTGGCAAATGTATTACAAATGTTAATACCAACATCTTATAATAATACTGATTTTCTCTAAAATTAGTACGTGCCTGTTGCTATCCTTTGCACAGGAGAACTTCCTATGCTGTTTCAAGTGTTACTCACCACAATGAAATTCTCTTGAATTCATGAATAAACTAAAGAAAACCTTTTCTTTCCTTTTATAGTATGAATATAGAGTTAACAGGTCTAAAAGTGAACTACCTCACGCTATCGCATGGGGCTTCCTGAAATCATCTCCCGAAAAATCCCCTGCGAAGCCAGTTATTTTATGGCTTCAGCGATTCTTTCTGGCAGTCTGTCTAATTTTGAATCGATACTTCCCAGCAGTGTTTCTAATTTTAAATCGATACTCCCCAGCCGGGTGTCTAATTTTGAATCGATGCTTCCCAGAGCTACTGCCATTGCACCAGTATTCACTTCAATCCCATTCAGCCGGTCGGTTCCTATATCCAGCTTCCTCGAAATATCAGTAATCCCTTCTGTTTTCAATCTTGCAAACTTCGGCGGAAGAGGAAATTCAATCGAAATCTCTTCCTTCTCCAAACTTTCAACCAAAATACCCGATGGCAATCTTTCTTTAATATTAATATCTTCCAGAAATCTGTTCAGAGAGTCCTCCAGACCCTCGCAAATAATTTTGACAGAGTCATCCCCATTATTCCATGGAAAACCTCTTATATTGAAAAGCTCTGCTGTACTTTCTATTCGCTTCCTATACCCTGCATCCTGAACCCGCCCTCTAACAACGACATAATAACGCTTGACTTTTGCCTGCATATCTTTTATAAGGTATTGAATAATATATATATATATCTAACGATTGTTTTGTTCTTACCGATGCTGAAATATAAATCTTTTTTATCATATCCTGGCAAGAAGACCCACCTCCTTCAGGGGTGGGATGAATTGCCCCATTACAATTTTAAAACTGTATTCCTTTCCCATATTTTACCAATTCCACTTTCTTAATATTTACATTAATAATCTTATTTGCTTTAGTTAAAGATATTAATCTAACCCATTTACCATAACTGAATACTCCTTTTACTCTGAATAAAGATTTAATATATTTTACTAAATCGC
>BDTY01000073.1 GCA_002897955.1 archaeon BMS3Bbin15 | reverse complement strand
GTGTGTATGTATTTCACATTCCTAACTTCTGTATCTATGTTTTGCATCAATACCTCCTAATCAACTCGGAGCTTGCATCAGCAAGCCCCTGCCTCAAAACCCGAGGGTTTAGGGAGGGGTAGTTGACATCTTCCTTGAATATGCATCTGTTGAAGGGCTCTTCCATGAGCATGCATGAACTCATGTGGATAACATCCACACCATATCGCTTTAGATTATTTGCAAGTCTGAATGTCCTTCTTCCGGAGCATCCCCCACAGGTGAAGAAGCCTATGAGAGCTGTGTCTTTTCCAGCGTATCGCTCGAACAGTTCCTTGCTGTTTTCATAGGCCTGAAGGCAGCCTATGCCTGGGCAGACCTCACTCACAATATCACATCTTACAATGGCTATTTTCTTTTTATTTTTATCATCTTCAATGCCAAGATACTTTGCTTTAACCTTTAGAGCAATCTCTTCAGTAACCTTCTTCATTCCATGCTCTTCCGCCATCTTTTCAACAGCTTTTCTTGCAAGAGGCTTAACAAAGCCAGGCACCTCGTCGAGAACCTTTAAAGCCTTATCTTCCCATTCCGTTATAATACCCTCCTGATTATTTTGAACATTTCAAATGTAAAAATTAGTGTTGATAGAATAATGGTTAAACCACCTGACATTTTTAAATATTTAAAATCTGTAAGAAAACCTGATAGAAGCAACAATATACCAGCATTAAAGAGAATAAAAACCTCCCATGAAACTTTATCGCTGAATAATTCTCTAAGTGGAGGCGTTTTATCCTTCATTTTGGGTAGAAGTTCTACATAGCAGAGCATAGGTATCACATGATACAAGCCTCCGAAGATGGTCTGGGTCACAAAACCTAAAAGCGCAAGGTGCACATGAAGCAGTTTAATATTCCAGTTTAATATCGCAAGAACACCGGCAATTAATGTTAGAAGAAGATAAAATATGGCAGAGATGAAAAACTTTGCCTCTACAGATTTAGCTCTTTTATTATTGAAATAGGTTAAAAACATATTGGCAGTGAAAAGCAATACTGCCACGATAATCAGGACAGAACCTGCAATCTGAAGATAATATTTCCCTGCAATGTTTGCTATTATTAAAAAAGCTGAACCGACTGTCAAAAGCATAAATACATAATCCATCCATATTTCTGAGTGAATCTGTCTCAGCACCACCATGGGAAGCATCCAGGACATTGCTCCTATAATCAGAAGAGTTACTCCGAGGAGCAGTGCTATGTGGGTATGGGCAAACATAAGCTTTTTATCTGGGAAAAATAGCATAAGAAAACCCAGTGTTGCACTCAGGCTGAGAAAAAGGCTTGAGGTTAAGTAGTATTTGAAGATATAGCTATCAGCTTTTCTATTTTTTAATGTAAGAAGAACTACAACATAGAACAGATAAAAAGCTATTAGAAGCAGAAAAGCACCGGATACAGAAATCCAGTGTTTTCCATGGCCCAGAACAAAGATTATCAGCCCGGAATTTAACAGCCAGAAGCTTGCTTCTGCAAGTTTCTTTGAATTAAGCTGTGTTCCGCTCAGAGTTGGAATCTGCTGATATATTGTACCCATTATTACTGAGACCACAAAGCCAACCAGAAGAATGTGGGCATGAGCAAAGCCATAGCTATGTCCTGAGATAGACAGGACTCCGAGAAACTCTCCTGCTATGAGGTAAATCAGTGAAACACCAAGGAATCTTAGAGGAAGATTCATACTTATCCGTGAATAAGCATTGGTAAGCATCTGGTGCAGATATAATGCTCTTCATTTTTGTGGTAGTATTTTATTATTGGCGCATCTTCATCGCTTCTGTTGCAATTTTCACATTTTTTCATAATAGTATGTTGCAGCACAGTATAATATCTTTTTCTCCGAAAATGTTCGTATTGATTACTGAAGGCAAATTTTTCTTTTAAGGTATGATTGAGGCAAAGCTTAAAATAAGAATGCCAGAGACATGTGCTGTTGCTGCTGTGAGAGCTTCAAAGGCAGCCAGGGTTAAACTGCTAGATACTGCCCCTCATGAGATGGAGGGTGTAAAGAGCCTTCTTCAGATTGAATCTGATGCCTGTCTTGATGAGGTACTCAGTTCAATCAGCAACAGGAATGTGGATGAAATAAATAAGATTTCCGACTCAAACACAAAGGCTGCCATTTCTGTTAGAAGATGTATACCTGCAAGGAGCATTATCGAGGCTGGATGTTTTATAAAAAGTGCGAAACATACAGAGGAGGGTGTCGAGTGGGATATTATAGCAAGGCGCTCTTCCCTTATCAAGCTGACTGAGATTCTTGAAAAGAACAATTACTCCTTTAAAATAAAAAGAATTGGTGATTTGGATTTACACAAAGAAATAATAACTAACAGGGAGATGGAACTCCTTAAATATGCAGTTTATCAGGGCTATTTTGACACTCCTAAAAATATAGGGATCAGGGGCGTTGCAAAGGAGTTTGGAATAAGTATTTCAACAACTTCGGACATGTTGAGAAGGGGCCTGAAAAAAATCCTTATAGACTACTTTGAAGGGAAATAGTCATCGTTCCCATTTATTACGGTTTTTCCTGTAGATTTTCGGGCTAATTTCAATGAGTATGAATACTTGAGATTGTTTCTGGAGGTATTATATGTTATCGACCAGATATAGAATATTTGCTATCTCACTGGCGGTTCTCATTGTTTTTGGCGTTGTGGTGTCAGCTACAGCGGCTATACCGTCAGCTACAGAGAAAATCAAACCTTTCGACCACGTTTTCGTGATTGTAATGGAAAATCAGGGGACAGAGAGCATAATTGGCGACCCGGAAATGCCGTTCACCAACTACATTGCTCAGACCTACGGCTATGCCGACAACTACTACGGTGTGACTCACCCGAGTATGCCAAATTATATTGCAATGACCTCTGGGTCTGACTGGTACAGCCACTCTGATAATGCGAACCAGATGTTCCCCCACGCCAATCTTGCGGATGAAATGGAGGCTGCCGGTCTCAGCTGGAAGGGATATATGGAGTCGCTACCCTACGCAGGGTACACCGGAGCAACCTACCCCCTTGAATACAAAGAACCTGCTGTATATTAACAAGCATGACCCCTTTGTTCTTTACCCGCAGATCAAGGATAACTCCCAGCGGATGAAGAATGTGGTGCCACTGGTGCAAGACCTCAAGACTGATAACGTCAGACTGTGTAAAAACTCTTCTTTCTTTCACCCTTCTATATCTTGATTTTATTTTTCATAGTGATTTGTTTCATCAAATATGTGAGACTTACAATCGTACTATGCTGCTGCGGTTTAGAGGCAGGTTATCAGGTGCACTGACTGGAACTTACAATCGTATTATGCTGCAGCAGCATCTGCTGCAGTAATCAATTCTTTGATTCCAAGAATATTCATTGTCCTTTTGATATTATATGCGAGTACAGTAAGGCTCATCTCAGCTCCTACTTTATCTCTCCCCTTCATCAACATATATCCTTGATTGAAAGCTCTCTTTATCGTTCCGAATGGATGTTCCGATATTCCTTGCCGCCTTTTCATTTTGTCCTTATTTTTCTTAACCCTGCGTTCCATTTCCTCGAGTATTTCTTCATGTTCCCATCGATATATGATTTTTCCTCTTTTGTTATGTGTGCATTCATGCTTAACTTTACAACTGGAGCACCTCTCGCTCCTGTATGTTCTCGTCATCTTTCCGTTATTTTTTTCTGTGTTTCTGAATGTTAATTCAACTCCCTCTGGGCATATGTAAATGTCCTTTGCAGTATCATATTTGAATTCCGTATTATAAAATTTAGGTTTTGGGAATTTGTATTTTTTTGAGACTCTGTTAGCAAGCTTTGGAATATACGTTATGATTCCATCATCAACACATTTTTTTATCTCTACTGCATTATAATATCCTTTATCAGCCAATACTTCAACAGTATCAACCTCTAATATCTTCTTTGCGCGTTTTGCCATTCTACTTAATTGTTTAATGTCATTTACTTCATTAGTTACTTCATGGTCAAGAATGAGTTTGTGCTTCTCATCAACCGACATTTGCACATTGTAAGATACCTCTATTTTCTGGTTATTTAGCATCGCACGACTGTCAGGGTCTGTCTGTGATATCTGTTTTTCCCCGCTTTCTCTTAACTTTTTTAATAATTCTGTATATTCTTCTCCCCTTTTTTTAAGCAGTTCTATTTTCTCCTTTAATTCCTCT
>BDTY01000072.1 GCA_002897955.1 archaeon BMS3Bbin15 | reverse complement strand
TATACCCTTCCAGCATCCCTGCTTGTTTCATCTGGGATAGCTTCATCTGGTTCTCGATGCCCTCATCACTCCTGAACTGCCTCTTACGATGGGTTTTTAGACTTGTGGAGTAATAGTTCTCTATAGGGTTATTTGTTGCCGGTGCTCCCGGCACGAAGTAGAATGCAGTGAATCTATCCCAGTGAGTCTATCTCATCCATCAAGCCCTTGAATATCTTCACTGCCTTCAGGTACGGTCGTTGCTCAAGGTTTCTCTTTCCCCGTCTGCGCTTGAGCTTTATTTCATAAACAAATGTTCTGAAGGTGCTTCTAGCCTTCGTGAGCCATACTTTGTATTCCTCCTCATCACCCTGCGCCTTCTCTTTTTCTTTCTCTGCCAAGACTCCCAGGACCTCGAGCTCCTGGTCCCTGTTGTAGAAGATGTTCAAAAGACTGTACATGGTGTAGAGCTCCTCGATGCTCGGCTTCTTTGGGAAGTCCTGGACTATAAGCTTGTTCAGGTGTAGGAGGCAGAACTGATGTATCAAGTTCTCGCCGAAGAACTCCATGAATACCTCGGGATAGCTGGGATAGAGGTCGGTTACGACAAATGTGACCCTTTCTGGGTCGAGGTGTCTGCTCAGAAACTCTTTGATGGTGCCTTGGTCCTTTTTGTTGAGGAGTTCCTCTGCTATAACCCTGCCGGTGACCCCGTCCAGCAAGGTCAGCCGATACTTCTGGGTCCTGCCTTTTTTAGGATGCTGCTCGTCATAGTGAATTATCTGAACATCCTCCACCGGTGGGATGATGGTGCTGCCGACCGTGCCGTTAAACGCCCGGTAAATAGTGTCCTTGCCCCTGGGTAAGATGAGTTCAAGTATCCATGAGATACCTCTATAAGAGACATGATGCACCCTCATACGTTGGCAAAGCTGGTCCATCACGCTGAAGAAGTCCTCCTTCAGCTCTTTCCAGAAACCATGGTCTTCCTCCAACAATCCATTACAAGAGGGGCATCGATACCTGCCGACCTTAACACTACCCAGACCCTTCTTGGTGTAGGTGTTGTAGCCGTTATAGGTCATTTGAGCACCGCAGTTCTGGCAGAATGGTGGCATGGTCATGCGGAAGATTCCATCCGTTGTGTACTCAAAATCACCTGCGTACTTGCCAAAGACGGAGAGTAGCTCCTCTTGATGCGAAAAGTTAAATAGTGTGCAGTTTAAAGTTACCATTCTAATACACCAAGAATATCTCTCTTCCGGGACTGATAAATGTTTCGAGAGGAGAGGTGTTTCTGCTCATCCATCACTAGAAAATGCGACTGTGCCCTTTAACCCCTTTTGCAATCTTCTCAAATAAGCCTTCGCTGACTTTCTTCTCCTGCTCTGCCATTTTTTCAAAAATAGCCCTCATCTCATGGGTAATTTTCTCAGGAGTTTTAACAATAACTCTTACATATAGATTACCTCTCCTCGAGCTGTTCAGATAGGGCATACCTTCACCTTTAAGTTTAAAAACAGTGTGTGTCTGAGTAGATGGATGAATTTTAAGCTTTGCCTTTCTATCGAGAGCTGGAACTTCAATTTCATCCCCAAGAGCTGCCTGAGAGAAAGTTATATATATATCGCAGAGGATGTCATTACCCTCTCTTCTGAAGAACTCATGAGGCTTAATATGCACCACAACATACAGGTCTCCATGATGCGCTCCTGCCTCTCCAGGCTCGCCTTCACCCTCTATCCTGAGCCTTGCCATGTCCTCTATACCTGCTGGAATCTTAACCTTCAACTTCCTTCTAACCTGAACTCTTCCACTACCATTGCAGGATTTACAGGGATTTGTTATTATCTCTCCAGAACCTTTACAACTGGGGCAGGTAGCGTACTGAGAAACCACACCAAAAAGTGTCTGCCTTGTGAAACTGATATTACCAGAGCCTCTGCATTTGGGGCACTGCTTCTTCAAGCCTTTTTCTGCTCCAGTACCACCACATACCTCACATGTCTCAAGCTTTGAAAAGCTCACAAGTTTTTCACCGCCCTTAAAGGCTTCTTCAAGAGTAATCTTCAAGTCAAACCTTAAGTCAGAACCTCTTCTTGGCCTTCTACCTTTCCTCCCTACACCACCTCCGCCAAAAATAAAATCAAAAAAGTCGCCGAAACCTTCTGAAAAGATATCTCCAAAATTCACACCACTGAAGATATCCTCTCTGCTGAATCTTGAATCTATACCCTCATGCCCATAGGTATCATAAAGCTTACGCTTCTCATCATCGCTGAGCACAGCATATGCTTCACTTATCTCTTTAAATTTCTCTTCTGCCTCGGGACTCTTGTTCTTATCCGGGTGATACTTCAGGGCAAGCTTCCTGTATTTCTTCTTTATTTCGTCACTGGAGGCATCCCTGCTCACTCCGAGGATTTCATAGTAATCCTTCTTCATTTCTCACTATCCTTTACATCCTCGAACTCTGCATCCACTACCTTCTCGTCCTTGGTTTCGCCACCGCTCTCTTCAGCGCCCCCTTCTGCTCCTCCAGCACTCTGTGCACTCTGCTGATACATACTTGCTCCAATTTCCTGAAGATTATTTCTCAGGATATCTGATTTTTCCTTAACTGTTGCTGTATCAAGAGAGTTTATATCCTCAACCTTTATAGCTTCTTCAAGCTCCTTAACAGAAGCCTCAACTTTCTCTCTCACTTCAGAAGTTACTTTATCTTCAAACTCCTTCAGGGTTTTTTCCGCAGTGTAAATCAGGCTTTCTGCTTCGTTCTTTGCATCTATGGCTTCCTTTCTCTTCCTATCCTCATCTGCAAAGCGCTCTGCGTCCTTAATCTTCTCATTCACTTCTTCCTCATTAAGGTTTGTGGTGGCAGTAATCTTTATACTCTGCTCCTTACCTGTGGCAAGGTCCTTGGCAGACACATCCATAATACCATTGGCGTCAATATCAAAGGTAACCTCAATCTGAGGAACGCCACGCGGAGCAGGGGGTATTCCAACGAGCATAAACCTGCCCAGAGAGTGATTGTCTTTGGCAAGGGCTCTCTCACCCTGGAACACATGGACCTCAACTGAAGTCTGGTTGTCTGCAGCCGTGGTAAAAATCTGGCTTTTCTTTGTAGGTATTGTTGTGTTTCTATCAATTATCTTTGTGAAAACCCCGCCATATGTCTCAATGCCCAGGCTGAGAGGAGTGACATCAAGCAGAAGAATATCCTTTATCTCTCCACCAAGCACACCCGCCTGAACTGCAGCACCTATGGCAACACACTCATCGGGGTTTATATTTTTATATGGTTCTTTTCCGAAGAATTCTTTCACAAGCTTCTGAACCTGAGGCTTTCTTGTAGACCCACCAACAAGTATAACTCTATCAATATCACCAGGGGAAAGCTTGGCATCTTTCAGTGCCTGCTTCATGGGTTCTACTGTGCGCTCCAGCAGATCATGGGTCATCTCTTCAAATTTTGCTCTTGTAAGACTTATATTCATGTGTCTGGGCTGGCCATCACTCCCGGCAGAAATGAACGGAAGATTTATTTCTGTTTGAGTAACACCCGAAAGCTCTATCTTTGCCCTCTCAGCAGCTTCCTTCAACCTCTGAAGTGCCATTTTATCCTGCCTGAGGTCAATACCCTCTTCATTTCTAAACTCGTCAATCAAATAATCTATAATCCTCTGGTCCCAGTCGTCTCCACCCAGATATGTATCTCCTGAGGTAGCCTTAACCTCAAATACACCACCTCCTGTTTCAAGAATTGACACATCGAAAGTTCCACCACCCAAATCATAAACAAGTATCTTCTGTTCCTCCTGCTTGTCAAGACCATAGGCAAGAGTTGAGGCTGTAGGCTCATTTATTATCCTCAGAACTTCTAAACCAGCAATTTTTCCAGCATCTTTTGTAGCCTGCCTCTGAGAATCATTAAAGTAAGCAGGTACAGTTATGACAGCCTGGGTTATCTTCTCACCAAGATATTCTTCAGCGTCATTTCTGAGCTTCTGAAGAATCATGGCAGAAATTTCCTGTGCTGTATACTCCTTATCATCTATCTTAACACGCACATCATTCTTTGAACCTCTGACAACTTTATAGGGAACCTTCTTTATTTCATCCTGAACTTCGTCCCATTTCCTTCCTATAAACCTTTTAATTGAGAATACTGTTTTCTCGGGATTTGCAACTGCCTGCTTTTTTGCAGCCACACCCACAAGGCGCTCTCCTTTCTTGGAGAATCCCACCATACTCGGTGTTGTTCTTCCACCTTCAGCATTGGGAATAACAGTCGGTTCTCCTCCTTCAATCACTGCCATGCAGGAATTTGTTGTGCCCAAATCGATTCCAATAATCTTAGCCATAATATCACCTCTTTTTTGCTATTTTTACCTTTGAATAACGAATAACCCTGCCGTCGAGTCTGTACCCTTTCTGAAAGACCTCTATAACTTCCTCATCATTACAATTATCAAGTTCTTCAACAGCAATACACTCATGCTCACCGTGGTTAAAGGATTTTCCCATAGCTTCAATCTCCTCAAGTCCCTCCTTTTTAAGGATATTGAGAAACTCTATATGTACCATCTCTATGCCATCTACAAGAGCCTTTTTCTTCCTTGTGGTCCTCGCAGTCAGAAGGGCTCTTTCAAGATTATCGAGAACATCAAGAAGCTTAACAATAAAAGCTTCAATTCCCTTTCTAACTTCTTCTTCCTTCTCCTTTAAAACTCTCTTCCTATAGTTCTCAAAATCAGCCTTCATATATTTAAGCTGATTTAAATAATCTTCTGCTCTGCTCTCTGCATCTTTGAGCTTTCTCTCCAGCTCTTCTATCCTCTTATTGACATCCTCTTCACTCTCGCAACTCACTGAACCACCTCTGGATTAACCTTCAAGATTCTAATAACAAGTTAAAGATTTTTAGTAACGAAAGGTTAGAAAATTATAATTCACTCTTCAACCCCAAACTTTTCAAGCTCTTTTCTGATTTTTTCCACTGGGATATCACCTATAAACAGGATTTCATCGTTAATAGTAACAATTGGACTTTTATTTCCCTGGTTGTAAACGAGGTCAATAATATCTGGATACTTCTCAATTTCCGACCCCAGAAGGTCTAAAAATTCCACATTTATAACGCCAGGACCAAACTTTGTATCGAATAACCCCTGAAGAAGTTCAGCATCCACATCTGGAGAATCAGGCACCGAGCAACCACCCGTGGAACACTGATAGGGCACAGTCTGACCGAATATCTTTATATTCACTCTGGCTTTTTTCTCTTCCTTATTTGCTGAGAATATATCAAAGCCAAAAGGAGAATCACTTTTAAAGTTATTGCATTCCTGCTCCCTTAAATAATCCACCTCATACTCCTGAGTAGACTCATTCAGCTCAGCAGCTATGCAGTCGCCTCCTTTAAGATTGCAGGATTCATCATTTCTATATGCACAGCCCATATTTCCACCATGTTCTCTTATATTGAACAGAGTTGCATAATGTCATATTTAAAGATTATCCTGAGCGAACAATTTTGAAATCTCAGATTCTCAAGCCTTCAGTAATCTCTCAATATCCTCAGCCTTAATAATTCCATCCAGCCTTCCCACCTCCTTGCCATCTTTATAATATACCAGCGTAGGAACACTTGTTATATCATTTTCCTGAGCAAACTCTGGATATTCATCCACGCTTATTCTCAGAAAATCCACCTTCTTTCTCCAGTGATAATAGAGTCTGAGCATCACTGGTTCCAGGTTTCTGCAGGGTACACAGCCAGGTGACGTGAACCACACAAACACTCTATGTCTCTCTTCCTTTTTAATATTTTCAGGCGAGATAAGAGGAATCATCTATTCTTTCTCCTGATTTCCGGCGTGTACCTCTTTAACAGGAGAGAGTTAGTCACAACAGTAACGCTGGAGAAAGCCATCGCAAAAGCTGCAATAGCTGGCTGAAGCAAAAATCCAAAACTAGGGAAAAGTACACCCATAGCAACCGGAATTGCTGTAATGTTATAGAAAAATGCCCAGAATAGATTCTGCTTTATCTTGGATATGGTTTTTCTGCTCATCTGCATTGCGGCAACAACATCCAGAAGATTATCCCTTATAAGAACAATATCTGCAGTCTCTATGGCAACATCTGTACCCGAGCCAAGAGCTATGCCCACATCCGCCTGAGCAAGAGCAGGACTGTCATTAATACCATCGCCCACCATGGCTACCTTCCTTCCAGCATTCTGAAGCTCCTTAATCTTGCCTGCCTTGCCATCTGGTAGAACCTCAGCAAAAAACTCCTTTATTCCAGCTTCCTTTGCTATAGCTTTTGCTGTTCTTGTGTTGTCGCCTGTAATCATTATAACCTTCATGCCCATCTTCTGTAGCTCCGCCACAGCTTCAGCAGAGTTAGCCTTGAGATTATCTCTGATAGCTATAGCTCCAATAGCTCTCTCATCATAGGCAACAAGAACTGCTGTTTTCCCCTGTTCCTCAAGTTCTTTAAGCTTATGCTCAAGAAAAGAAATATTAATCTCATTATCAGTCAGAAACAATCTTGTACCTATAACCACCCTCTTGCCATTATAGGTTGCATCTATTCCATAACCGGGAATAGCTATAAATTCCTCAGCCTCCTTAAAATCTATTCCCTTCTCCCTGGCTGCTTCAACAATTGCCTTGCCAAGAGGATGCTCTGAACCAACCTCTGCCGCTGCAGCAACCTCAAGAACCTCCTTTTCAGAAACGTTTTCTCCGGCAACCACACCCGTCACCTTTGGTTCTCCTGTTGTCAGAGTTCCTGTTTTATCCAGTACAATGGTATCAACTTTATGGGCCTGCTCAAGCCCTTCTCCACCTTTTATGAGAATGCCCTGCTCTGCACCCCTGCCTGTACCCACCATTATTGCTGTTGGAGTTGCCAGACCAAGAGCACAGGGACATGCTATTACAAGGACTGCAATAAATATTGTAAAGGCAAAGATGAAGGTATCGATGCTATTAGATAGAATTCCCAGAGGGTTGAAATACCAGAATAAAAAGGAAAGCACAGCTATACTAACAACTATTGGCACAAAAATTCCTGCTATTCTGTCTGCTAAATTCTGAATTGGAGCCTTGGAAGCCTGAGCATCCTCCACCAGTTTAATAATCTGGGCAATAGCTGTATCTGCACCAACTTTTACTGCCTTAACCTTGAGAACTCCATCCTTGTTTAATGTGGCACCTATAACCTCATCCCCGGGCTTCTTATCAACAGGTATACTTTCACCTGTCAGCATACCTTCGTCAATACTGCTGTGTCCTTCCACAACAACACCATCAACAGGAATACTCTCTCCAGGTCTAACAACAACAATATCACCGGGTACAACCTTCTCTATGGGCACTTCAACCTCCTTGCCGTCTTTAATCACCCGGGCAGTTTTTGTCTGAAGTCCAACAAGCTTTTTGATTGCCTCACTGGTTTTTGACTTTGCCTTTGCCTCAAGGTAGCGCCCCATTAAAATAAATGTAACTATTAAACCAGCACTATCGAAGTACACAACCCCTGGAAATGCTCCATGAAAAAATGTTACAAGCGTGGAGTATAGATAGGCAGAACCTGAGCCGAGAGCCACAAGAACATCCATATTTGCAGTTCTGTTTTTAAGTGCACCGTAGCTACCCCAGAAAAACTCTCTTCCTGCATAGAAGAGCACAGGTGTTGTGAGGATAAAGAGGAGATAACTAGAAGAAAGTATTTCAGGAAGATGGAAAAGATGCCCATAGCTTCCCAGCACAATAGGTATTGAGAGAATCGCGGCAATCAGAACATTTCTTTTTTTCTTCTCTGTTTCCTTTCCTCTTGCTATCTTCTCAACATCTTCCTCAATAATATCAAAACCAGCCTCTCCCACCTTTCTCTTTATTTCTTCAATATCGATATCCTGCAGGAATTCAACAAAGAGACGCTGGGTAGCAATATTTGCCGAGGCATTGATAACCCCCGGAACCCTGAAAACTGCAGTCTCAAGGGTTTTTGCCTGATTCACATCTCTCAGCTCTGAAACCTTAAGTCTCAACTTTTCTATGGCTACACTGTAACCAACCTCACGTATCTTCGCAATAATATCTTCAAGAGTTACTTTCTCTAGATTAAACTCAACATAGGCAGCTTCAGCGCCAAGATTAACTTTAGCCTTTTGTATTCCCGGAGTTCTTGTAAGAGCCTTTTCTATTGTTACAACACAGCTTGCACAGTGCATTCCAATTATAGGCAGCTTTATTTTTTGCATGCTTTTATATCTCACAAGAAAAGAATATATATCTTATTATTTACAAAATGTAAAGATGTCTACAAAATTTAAAAACTAGAGGTGAATATTTTGAGACTTGATAGCACTGATATTAGAATTCTGAAACTTCTCGAGGATGATTCAAGAATAAGCCATAAGAGAATAGCTGAGCTTCTGAACCTGAGCAGACCTACTGTTAAATCCAGAATTGAAAAGCTTATCAATAACGGAGTTATAAAAAAATTTACTGTCCAGATTGGAAAAGAAGCTTTAAAGGAGAATATAACTCTTTTTATTAGGGCATCATCTTTAAATAAAAAAATCCTGGAGATTGACGAGATAGTAGAAATTTACAGGGTTACAGGTGAGAAACCCCTTCTGATGAAGGCTGTTGCGGGAGGTATGAAAGAAGCAGTTGAACTTGCAGACAAACTAAGTGAATTTTCAGGAGATATAGTTGTTGAAATTGCTCTTGAAAATCTGAAGTCTGAAGAGGCCGAACCTGTGCTAAAAGCAGAGTATACCTGTGATTACTGCGGAAGCACAACATATAACCCAATAGTTTTCAAGCACCACAATGTGGAGCGCTATTTCTGCTGTCCCGTGTGCCTGAAAAACTACAGAAGAGCAGTGAGAGAAAGCAGATAACCACTCCCTTCCCTCACTTTTTAAACGTTGACTTTTAAATAAAGGCTATGGTTATTATCATAAGATATGACGAGATAGGGCTGAAATCAAAACCTGTCAGGGCAAGAATGGAAAAAGCCTTAATCCAGCATTTAAAGAGAGTTCTCGGTGATGTGAGAATTACAAAAGAGTACGGAAGAATTTTTGTTCACTCTGATAGCAGAGATGATACAGAAAAGGCTGCAAAGGTTTTTGGTGTTGCCTCGACATCTGCTGCTGTAACAGTTGATTCAGAACTGGAAAATCTGATAGGCAAAATATCAGAGTATGCCAGAACCAGGATTTCAGGTGACGAAAGCTTTGCCATCAGGGCGAGAAGAAAAGGAAATCACAGTTATTCAAGTATTGAAGTTGCAAGAAAAGCCGGAGCCGAGGTCGTCAGGGAAACAAACGCAAAGGTCAATCTAACAAATCCTGATGTCGAAATTCATGTTGAAATAAGGGAAGATAAAGCCTATATCTTTGACGAGATTATTAAAGGTGCAGGAGGACTCCCCTATGGCACTCAGGGAAGAGCTATATCCCTTGTAAGCGGAGGCATAGACTCTCCAGTATCAACCTATCTGGCAATGCGCAGAGGAATAAAGCCAATTTGCGTTTTTATGAACCCCTCACCTCTTGTGGATAAAAGAACTGAAGACAGAGCTTTGGAGACTATAAAGGTTCTTTCTGGATTGGCAGGAGAAAATCTAAAAACATACTTTGTTCCCTACGGGGAGGTACTGATGGAGCTTATCAAAGTTAAAGACTATGCTCTGGGTTGTGTTCTCTGCAAACGTATGATGTACAGAACAGCTGAGATTATTGCTGAAAAAGAAAGAGCAAAGGCCATTGTTACAGGTGAAAGCCTGGGGCAGGTAGCTTCTCAAACCCTTGACAATCTGGCTACAATTTCAAAAGCAATTTCAATACCTGTTTTAAGGCCGCTCATAGGTATGGATAAAAATGAGATTATAAAAATTGCCAGAAAGATAGGTACATATAAGATTTCAATAATGCCTGCCAACTGCTGCCTTGGCCCTCCCTTAAAGCCAGCCACAAGTGCTACAGCTGAAAGGGCTGAGAAAGCAGAATATGGAATTGAAGTTGAGAGGCTTGCCAGAGATATGGCCGAAAAGGCAAAAGTTTTTCATGCCTGAATCCATAAAACCTTGGATATTACTGATATTCCCTCCAGGTATATTTACACTTGGTGCATCTGAAGAATCTTGTCTCGCTCTCATCAGCCTTTCTTGTCTGCACAAGCCACCATTCAGCCTCCATATTACCACACTTTGGACACTCAGCTTTTATCCTTGGCATAGTATGAACATCTTCTTCTTCGAGAAGGAGCAACCTATCTCTTTTCTTTTCCTTTCTCTTTATCTTATATTCATCTTCATTCTCGATGGGCTTCTCCTGACCACAGGTGGTACAAACAAGAACATCACCCTTAGGGAGCATCAGATTCTTACATTTTTCGCAAAAAACTACCATTTTTCCAGCCTCTTCACATAATCTTTAAGGATATTGCTATGGTCAAATGCAAGTTTTAAGCTATCAACTTCCGAAATATTAAAGAACTTAGCTTCACTTGCATCATCTCCACCTATTGGGACTCCTTCTGCAGAACCCAGAAAGCAGATACTCACAACATGACCTCTCGGGTCCCTATATGGCTCAGAGTAGACTCCCAGAATATCCTTAACAATCATTTTTAAACCAGTCTCCTCTTCAATCTCCCTTACCCCAGCTTCTTCAACAGTTTCACCGCACTCGACAAAACCACCCGGCAATGCCCAGAAGCCTCTGAAAGGCTCCTTACGTCGCCTGACTAGAAGAATTTTCTCATTCATTTTAATAACCGCATCGACAGTCAGGGCTGGAGCTTCATAACCATTGCATTTACACAGGCATTTAATTATTCCCGACATGCTATCTCTCTCAAAAGCTCTGCAAAAGCATTAACCTCAGTTTCCTCACTTCCATCACCCAGCCTTGCTTCAAGAATTTTAACACATTCTTCAATTGTAATCTTATCCCTTGCCCAGCCATAAAAAATCATATGCTCTGCAAAATTCCCGAGGGTATGATAGTTATGCCTTGTGCCTGCTCTATCCCTGAGCCCTGCCTCTTTCAGAGCCCTTGCCAGAACTCTGTTGGAGAGCTTTTTACCTACAGGCTTTGAAAGAGTATTGGATAAGGCAAGAGAATAGATGAAATTTGCCAGACTATCACCAATACTGGAAAGATTTCCATTTATGTCAAAATTCAAATTTACTTCTGCCATTTCAGTTCAACGATGAAAATTTCTCTTTGAGCTGGATGTAATCCTGATTTATCTTCTTAAGAGATTCCATGAGCACATACCGTGCTGCCGTCAGCCTGCCATAGTCCAGCTTCTCAGCCTCTTTTATCATCCTCTCGAGGGTTTTCTCAGGTATTCCTGAGCTTTTTGATAGCTCTTCAATATCAGCCTTCAGAAGGTCATTGGCATACTTTATTCCCGAAGCGATAAGCTGCTCCTTCCTCTTGGCACCTATCCCCAGAACATCATCAAGCTCCACTATTTTCTCCTGCTGCTGGGGAACCTCGATTCCTTCTTTAACCTTAATATATACCACAGGCGAGCTTATAAGAGGATGCTCAATCCTGTACGCAAAAACTACATCTTTATTGACAGTCAGCCTGTCAGTAAGTATATTACAGAAGGTATGGTCTTCACCTGCGAGCTCAAATTCAAGTTCTTCATTGGCCTCTTTAATAACTTTTATCTGCATTTCTTACCACCTAGACATTTCCATTACCATAATCAGAGCTGCACTTCCTGCTTTCAATAGAGGAGCAGTTTGGACACTTTAGCTTACCATTTTCAAGCTCCAAAGCTATATTACATCTGGAACAATAAGCCTTAATTACTCCAAGGTCTTTTTCAACCGTACCGAGAGATATGGGATGCCTTTTTATGTCGACAACCTTGGCCTTGACAATATCTCCTCCTGAAAACTCCATGCTTATGTCCTGAACATAGCTCGATTTTGCTCTGGAAATATGAATTGTGCCTATTGTGCCCGGCAGCTCTCTAGGATTGCCCAGGAGCCTTATGACTCTAACCACAGCAAACTGCTGTTTTACATCCAGAATCTTGCCTATAACTATATCCCCAATCTTTGGCTCAGGAATTATATTTGTCCGTGGCTCAACAATTATCTTTCTTTCTTTCATGTCAATTTTAAGGGTTCCGGTCATAGCAGAGTAGACCTTTCCATCGTCCTCATAGGTTCCTCTCCCTGGCATGAACTCCTCCGCAAATCCAAGCTCTGTTCCAGGAAGAACAAAGTCACCACTTTCCATTCTAATTCCTCCTTATTCTATATATATCTACAAGAATTGTTTTTCTATCTTTTTCATGAAACTTATAGCTTCTGGGCAATATGAAGCTCACAGGAAGTATTTCCAGCTCACTTGCCCCTAAACCTTTTACAAATTTTATAATAAAATCTCTTGTTTCTCTTTTATGCATGGAATAAACCACATCTGCAATTTCTAAAGCTTTTTCGAGAAAGGCTCTGTCAGCCCTCCGCCAGTGAACTCCAAAGGGAGGATTCTGAAGCACTATATCAGCCCTGCCTGTAATCTTTCTTATATCTGAATTGTTAAATACAATATTGCCAAGAGAAAACTTTTCAGCATTTTCTTTAGCAATTTTTATGGCCTCTTCATCCATATCAACAAGAACAACCTTCCTTGCTCCAAGAAGAGCAGCTCCTATGCCAAGAATTCCCGGGCCACAACCTAAATCATATATGACCTTATTATAAATATCTTTCCTGAGATATGCTATATTCAAAAGTTCTGCGGCAACAGTTGCCGGAGTTGTATACTGCTCCAGTTTTATATCAGGTGTCCTGAAACCATCCAGCTTTTCAAGAGTTATCTCAAGTTCCTTCTTCTTCATACCTTAATCAAAAAGTTTACCTTTGTTAATATTAAAAGTTCAAAATAGTTCAACATATATTGGGTGATATGATGGGAAAACTTTTTGTTGTTGCAACCTATGGTGCAGATGACCCAAACCGGGCAACACTGGCCTTTCTGGCTGCCAAAGCTGCAAAGGAGAATGGCGACGATGTGGAACTATTTCTGATGAATGACGCAGTACTCCTTGCCAGAGAGGGTGTTGCAAAAAACATACAGGGTGTTGGCCTGGCTCCATTCCCGGAGCTTCTTGAGATACTTCAAATCCTCGAAGTCCCCATTCTGATATGTAAACCCTGTGCCGAGGCAAGAGGAATGACAGAAGAAGACCTGGTGGAAGGCGCAGAGATGTCAGGTATGTACGACCTGGCAGAGAAGGCTGTAGAAAGCAGTGTTTTAAGTATTTAATTTTCTTCTTTTCTGTCTTTTTTATTTTTGAGGTTATCCCTATCAATTAGCCCATGACCCCGAAAGATAAAGCCTCACTTCTTTCAGAATGGTTCATGACCAGAGGTAAGGTGATTGTGGCCTTTTCAGGCGGTGTTGATTCCGGTGTTCTGGCAGCAGCAGCCAGAAAAACACTTGGAACGAATGCTCTCGCAATAACTGCCGACTCCTCCACTATGCCCAGAAGAGAGCTGGAAGACGCTATCAAACTTGCCAGAGAGATAGGAATAGCCCACGAGGTAATAAAGGAGGACGAACTTGAAGATAGCAGATTTGTCGAAAATCCTCCTGAAAGATGCTACTTCTGCAGAAGCAGACTGGCTGAAGCTCTGAAGAGAATAGCTGAAGCCCGTGGCTTCTCAACTATCGTTGACGGAGCAAATGCCTCTGACCTTGAAGAGCATAGACCAGGGTTGAAAGCTCTAAAAGAGCAGGGAATAGAGAGCCCCCTTCTGGAACTGGGCTTCACCAAGAAAGATGTCAGGGAGATAGCGGCATATTTCAATCTCAGAGTGGAGCAAAAACCTTCTCAGGCATGTTTGGCCTCAAGAATTCCTTATGGTGAGATTATAACAAGAGACAGGCTTAGAGCTGTCGAAAGAGCAGAAGACTTCCTTCTAAGTCTGGGTTTCTCACAGGTGAGGGTGAGGTCTCACGGGAATATAGCAAGAATTGAGCTGCCAGAAAATGAAATTCCAAGGGCAATAGAATTTAGAAGAAAAATTTCAGAAAAGCTTGAAGCTCTTGGCTTCAGTTATATAACCCTGGACCTTAAAGGCTACCGCTCGGGGAGCATGGATGAGGTGCTCCAGTAAAGCTTTATGGAAGAAAAGAAATATTATGCCCATGCGCAGGCTTGAGGCACATCCCTCAGAGGATATGAATTCTCTTGTGAAGTGGCATATAATTAAAAATCCCCTGAGAGTAACTTTTAATTTTACCATTATTTACCTCTGCCGTGTTATTCCTTCGCTGTGGCTCAAAAGAAAGCTTTTAAGGCTAACCGGAATGAAACTGAAAAAAAAGGTTTCAATAGGTCTGTTTGCCATGTTTGACATATTCTTTCCGGAGCTCATCGAAATAGGTGAAGGTAGCATAATTGGATACAACACAACCATTCTGGCCCATGAGTTTCTGGTGGAGGAAGGTTATGATAAGGGCAAATTCAACAGTTTTACCTGGGGTCGAGATTGGTGATAACTCAAAAATTTCAGCCATGAGTCTTGTAAACAGGGATATACCCGAAGGTGCATTTGCCGGAGGAGTTCCTATAAAGATTTTAAAGGGTGATAAAGAGTGAGCCACTTCAGAAAGCTAATGATTCTCGTCGCCCTGATAAATCTGGCAGGGAGTGCCTTTGGGTTCTACTACTACCAGCCTCTCTTCAGATTGTTCCCAGGTTATCTCTACATTTTTATCTCGAATTCACCAAATGCGACTTTACTGTTTGCCATCTCTATATTCCTTCTTCTTCTGGGAAGAAAACACAACACCATATATCTCATAGCAATGGCAAATAACATCAAATATGGGCTCTGGACAATGCTGGTGATACTATACTTCTCAAGCCACTTCCTTTCTCCAGCCAATAAGGAATACTACTATCTCATGTTTTTACTTCACTTTGGAATGGTGATTCAGCCTGTTCTCATAATTCATCTTGTAAAAATTGGAAGGAAAGAGATTGCTATAGCCCTTTTATGGCTTCTGATTAATGACTTTTTTGACTATGTGTTATGGCTCAACCCCCTCATAATATACAATTTCCCGCGAGAGGCGATTCTGAAAGTCGGAGTGATAACAACCTTTTTCAGCTTCCTCTCGGTGTTCAGCCTCTACTACCTTTCAAAGAAAAGGAAGTTTTTCGCCAGATTCTGGTCCAGAGTATAACTTCAACCCGCAATTTCTTTTCTGAAAATCTCACTCATGTTCAAAACCTGCATATATAATATTACAAAATATATTGTAATGGTCTTAAAAAGGTAGAATTAGTACTAAGAATATTGTATATAGACTCCCGGGGCTCATCCAACACTCATAAACCGTCTCATCACTCAAATATTAATAGCACAATGTGAGAAAAGTATATAAGGTCTATGTGGCACTGTCTCATAATCCAGTGATATCTAAGTTTTTGCCTATCGTTTCGTCTTACATCTCATGCCCAGTTCTACGAATTTTTATATTTCATTCTTTAGCCCATAATTTACCTGCTATTTCCTCCACCCCCATCTATAATCTCCCGAATGATTTGAAAAATGCCCATGATCAGCGATAGCTACCGCTAGTGCAAACGATTCATTTTTTGAAAGATGTGCTCCAGATGGTAACGCTTCATCCTGGAGCCAGAAAAGGCCTGAATCTGTAGAATACCTCCAGCAGTGTTCTCTTACACCCTTCCAGCATCCCTGCTTGTTTCATCTGAGATAGCTTCATCTGGTTCTCGATGCCCTCATCACTCCTGAACTGCCTCTTACGATGGGTTTTCAGACTTGTGGAGTAATAGTTTTCTATGGGATTATTTGTTGCCGGTGCTCCCGGCACGAAGTAGAAGGCAGTGAATCTATCCCAGTTCTTCTCGATTTTTCTAAGGCGTTTCTGGACTTTCGTGTCAAAGGATTCTATCTCATCCATCAAGCCCTTGAATATCTCCACTGCCTCCAGGTACGGTCGTTGCTCAAGGTTTCTCTTCCCCCGCCTGCGCTTGAGCTTTATTTCATAAACAACTGCTCTGAAGATGCTTCTAGCCTTCGTGAGCCATGCTTTGTATTCCTCCTCATCACCCTGCGTCTTCTCTTTTTCTTTCTCTGCCAAGGCCCCCAGGACCTCGAGCTCCTGGTCCCTGTTGTAGAAGATGTTCAAAAGACGGTACATGGTGTGGAGCTCCTCGATGTTCGGTTTCTTTGGGAAGTCCTGGACTATAAGCTTGTTCAGGTGCAGGAGGCAGAACTGATGTATCAAGTTCTCGCCGAAGAACTCCATGAATACCTCGGGATAGCTGGGGTAGAGGTCGGTTACGACAAATGTGACCCTGTCTGGGTCGAGGTGTCTGCCCAGGAACTCTTTGATGGTGTCTGGGTCCTTTTTGTTGAGGAGTTCCTCTGCGATAACCCTGCCGGTGACCCCGTCCAGCAAGGTCAGCCGATACTTCTGTGTCCTGCCTTTTTTAGGATGCTGCTCGTCGTAGTGGATGATCTGAACATCCTCCACCGGTGGGATGAGGGTGCTGCCGACCGTGCCGTTAAACATCCGGTAAATAGTATCCTTGCCCCTGGGTAGGATGAGTTCAAGTATCCATGAGATACCTCGGTAAGAGACATGTTGCACCCTCATACGTTGGCAAAGCTTGTCCAGCACGCTGAATAAGTCCTCCTTCATCTCTTGCCAGAAACCATGGCCCTCCTCCAAGGACTTTTCGCAAGATGGACACCGGTACCTGGCCGACCTTAACGCTGCCCAGACCCTTCTTGGTATAGGTGTTGTAGCCGTTGTAGGTGGTCTGGGCACCGCAGCCGGGGCAGAACGGAGGTACCACCCTACGGAAGATTCCATCCGTTGTGTACTCAAAATCGCCTGCGTACCTGCCAAAGACGGAGAGTAGCTCGTCTTGATGCAAAAAGTTAAATAGTGTGCAGTTCAAAATTATCATTCTGATACACCAAGAATATCTCTCCTCAGAGACTGATAAATGTTTCGAGAGGAGAGGTATTTCTACTCATCCATCACTAGAAAATGCGACTGTGCCGGTCTATGTATAAGTTCTAATAGGTGTATAAAATGTCTGAAGAAATAGATGAGAATGTAATTATATTGAAAGTGCATTATACTGGAAAGCTTGAAAATGGAGAGATTTTCGATTCTTCTATTGAGGAAGTTGCAAAAGAAGCTGACATTTATAACCCATCTCGAAATTATGAACCACTGGAAGTTAAACTGGGTTCCGGTCAGCTTATTCCTGGCTTTGAAAAAGCACTTGTGGATATGAAAGCTGGGGAGAAAAAAGAAGTTACAATTCCTCCTGAAGAAGGCTATGGGCATGAGATACAGGAACTCTTTAACACTATTAAAATGGAAGTGTTCAAAGAGGCTGATATAGAGCCCGAGATTGGTATGCTACTCGAAACAGATATGGGTGTAGGAATGGTACATGAGATTAAAGAAGACAAGGTAACCCTGAATTTCAACCATCCCCTTACAGGAAAAACTTTGATTTTTACAATTGAAGTTATCGAGATTCTGGAGTAGTTGCTCTACTCTCCTACTTTATTTTGTCTCCTTAAGTGGATTTACCGAATAGATTCTCCATACATGTCACTTTTTTCTCCGAACTTTGCCTCTCCTATTCTAATTACATCTCTCTTGAGAATTATACCCAGTGGCTTTTGTGGAGCTCTTGGTGTTATAATTACAAGAGTGCCGACATCCCTCTCTTCCATAATATCAAGAGCTTCTCTCAAAGAGGTATCAGGTGTAACTGTAGCATATTTATGGCGCATCAAATCCCCGATACTCATATCCTGCCATTTTTCCATCGGATGTTCGAGTAGGTCACGAAGCCTTATAAGACCCCTCATCTCCCCTTCTTTTATCACAGGCAAAGCTGAGATACCGTGGCGCATTTTAAGCATTGCCTGCTGGAGACTATCTTT
Source organism: archaeon BMS3Bbin15 (assembly GCA_002897955.1). Taxonomy (NCBI): domain Archaea; species archaeon BMS3Bbin15. Next base: position 2,248 of record BDTY01000072.1, on the reverse strand, counting down.
TTCCTCTACAGTTGGAAATTCTTTGCGCATGGCATCCTTAACACGGTACAACTTTAAAAGCAGATTGAAATATTCGTTGGAATGAGCTGGAGAATGTATTCTTGTATCAACCTGCTCCATGAACAGTGAATGGCTTCCCGTGAGCGCATAGGAACCAACTATTGCAACCATTGCTGGCATGAGAAGAGAATAATCACCAGTCATTTCACTAACCATAATAAGAACCGCTATTGGAACCTTTCCAATACCGCCCAAAAGGGCTGCCATTCCTATCATAGCAAAAGCAGGCACCATGTCAGGTGAAACCAGCCAGGGTAAAGTTATTGCAAAGATTTTACCCAGGGCCTCACCTGTCATTGCACCTATCAGAAAACCCGGAACAATTTCACCACCGGAACCACCGGAACCAATTGTCAATGAAGTCATGACAATCTTCGCAAATATGAGAATAACTATAACATCGATAGGTAACGCATTGTACAGAGCAAGCTGAATGAAACCATAACCCATACCAATGGCACCAAATCCAGCAGCTCCTTTAAACTGGGGAAACAGAAAAATCAGAATTACAGCAATAACTCCTACAAGAAAGGCTCCGATAGCCGGTTTAAAATAGTTCCTGACCTTCAGCCTATCAAAGAAAGATTTTGTGTAGGAGAATGACTCTTTATAAAGGATTCCAAAGAAAGCTGCAGCTACACCAAGAATCATATAGAGAGGTATCTGATATATGTTCCAGTGGTATATCTGTGCTGAAAATAGAGGTGTGAATCCGTCATATAGACAGAATATTGAATAACCAACAATACTTGCTATAACACTTGATATAAGGACATCATTTTCATAATCCCTCTTATATAGAATTTCAATGCTGAGAATGGCGCCACCCAGAGGTGCCTTAAATATACTTCCAATGCCTGCTCCAATACCAACAGCCACAGCTATTCTTCTATCCCTTTCATTGAGCTTAAGGGCATCCGCAACGAAAGAGCCAAAACCTGCAGTAATCTGAGCAATTGGCCCCTCTCTTCCTCCGCTTCCACCAGTAGACATGGTCATAACAGAAGCTATCATCTTAATTATGGGTACTCTCTTTCTGATTTTCCCTCCTTCTTTGTGAAAAGCCCTTATAGCAACATCAGTTCCTCCTCCAGCAGCTTCGGGTGCATATTTATATACAATAAATCCAGATATCAATCCTCCAATAGTTATTATGGGAATAAGTAAAAGAGGATTGTGTGAAGGAACCCAGGATATAGCTTTACTTAAACTCTGCCCGGCCGTAGGGGGCACGAAACCAGTATTACCAAGGAATAGTCGGGTTCCAATATTCAACAGACTATAAAGCAGTATTGACCCGATTCCTGCACCGATTCCAATGAGAATCCCGATTATTGACCATCTTTTGAAATATCTAAACTCTGAACTATAGAAGTACTTTGGAAGCATCCATTTACATAGTCTTAAGAGGGTTATATAATTTTTGCGATTTACAGTTTCATTAAAGTCTTATGGTTGTGTAACAGATACGACTAACGTAACCTTTATATATTATATTAATACCATACAAGTAAACTATTAGGTGATGGGGTTCACCTGCTAAAAGCAAATTGCGGCAAAGCTGCTGATAGCTCCTCTTAAAAAGATGGCAGGTGAAGTTATGGGATACCACCATATATATGTAGTAGTGGAGATAATCCCTACAAGAATTTCAGATAGATTTTCTGGCATAAAGAAGGGGTGGATATAAGTGGAAATTAGAATGCTATATTTCCAGGTTATTCAGACTCTAGTAGTATTAGTCCTCTCGCCCCTTATTTCAGGTATTATGACAAAAGCCAGAGCTATGGTCCAATCCAAGAGAGGTCCAAGTATATTCCAGCCATATTACGATATGTGGAAGTTTATGAGGAAGGAAGTGGTGGCGCCATCGTCAGTTTCTATTATATTTCATCTGGCACCTGCCGTTGCATTTTCATGCTATATTATACTCTCAATGGTTCTGCCAATACTTACAGGATACCCCCTGCCTTTCGCACCGATAGTTGATTTTCTTGGAGGAGCCTTCCTTTTCGTAATGGCTGGAGTAATATCCGTAATTGCTGTTACAAGAACAGGGAGTTTTTACACAACAATAGGTGCGAGTAGAGCAATATCATTCGCAGCTCTGGCAGAACCAACCCTTATCATTGTATTCTTCGGTGTAGCCCTTATAACTTCAACAAACAATCCTTTCATAACAACTCAG
>BDTY01000071.1 GCA_002897955.1 archaeon BMS3Bbin15 | reverse complement strand
TCCATGCATATTTATGACAGGGACGCTTAACACCTGTCCACTCTTGCCAGAGTGTTGGTCCTGAGCGGAGTTGTTATTAGCCAGTACTGTGCGAGGCACACTGAGACTTTTGTCTCTGTTTAATACCTCACTTACAGAGCAGAGGACTTGAGGAGCATCCTCTGGTGTGTTCTGAAACTCTACCAATAACTTCTGCATATTCAATGCCTCCTAATCAACCAATTGCTCTTGCTCCTCACAGAACAAGCCCACGTGCTTTAGCCGTGGGTGACTGGACCGCTATTCTTTTGCATGTTCAACACCCATTTCAATCAGCTTAATTATGTGTTCATCGGCCAGTGAGTAGTAGACAGCCTTGCCCTCTCTTCTGAATTTCACCAGATTTGAGCTTCTGAGTATTCTGAGCTGATGAGATACCGCAGACTGACTCATACAAAGAAGAGCTGAAATCTCGCAGACGCAGAGCTCTTCTTGAAACAGGGCATACAGGATTTTAACTCTTGTGGAGTCACCAAGAATTTTAAATATATCTGAAACCTGAACTGTTAACTTGCTGCCCAGCATCTTCTTTCTTACTTCTTCGACTATCTCCTTATTGATAGATTCAATGTTGCAGATATAATCGTTCATCTGAATAGTTGTTCATGTGTTCACATATATAACCATTCCTGTAAATCTGCATAAGATTTATGTTAAATTCAGACATAATATCACTGAGGGATTAAAATGCTATATGCCATAACCTTTCATCATCTCAAAACCAGCTATTCGAATTTTGAAAAATTAAAATTTTCTTCTCAGGATGAGTTTTACAGAGAGGTACCTCTAAAAAATGCTGTACTTCTACAGAGTGGTACAAGAATTGAAATTTATTCAACTTCAAAAGACGCTGATAGGATTCTATTTAATTTTTTCTCTGAGAAAAGCGGTTTTTCTGATGAAGAACTTAAAAAGCTCTTCTCTGTTACAAAGGGTAGGGAAGCTGCAGAGCATCTCTTCAGCCTTACGTCAAAGATTGAATCACGTGTTTTAGGAGAGACTTACCTTCCCTGGCTGGTAAGGTCTTCTCTGAATAGAGCAGATAAATACAGAAAAGCAGAAGAATTGAGAGAAATTTTTGAAGGTGCTCTTGAAGCATATAAAAAAGCTAAAATGGAAACGGAAATCGAAGGGAGCTATGCCCCTGTTAATATGGCTCTTGAGCTTCTTGAGAATAGAAATATAAAAAAAGTCGTCCTGCTGGGAGCTGGTCTCAGTGGAATAAGACTTGCCAGAGCTATTGATGGAGAGATATATATAACATATAGAGACAGAGATATTGCCAGTTATGCTGCAGAAGAGACTGACGGCAAAATTATAGATTATTCAGATAGAAAAGAGGTCATATCTCATTCTGACCTTTTAATATGTGCAACTCTTGCCTCTCACTTCAGGGTAACTCTAGCTCTCGTTGATAGCGCCTCTTCCCTTATTGTGGCAGACTTATCACCCTTCTCCAACGTTTCTCCAGATGTAGCCACCATTGAGGGCATTACACTTCTAAACACTGCTCTAAGAGACACAATTATGGAAAATTACAATTTAATGAAAGCAGCAGTACCTGAAGTAAAGAAAATAATTGAAGAAGAGCTGGAAAAATACAGACTACCATAATTATTATAAAAGGCATTTTTAACCAATCAATTAGCAGCAGGTTTCACATGCACCTTTAACTTCCTGCTCTTATCTACGAATAATTTTTATAGTTTGCTAAACTTTTTAGAGATATTATGATACGTCAGCCCATAGTAGCTGTTCTCGGTCATGTAGACCATGGAAAAACCACCCTTCTGGATAGAATAAGAGGTTCGGCTGTAGCAAATAAAGAGGCTGGTGGCATAACCCAACATATTGGTGCTACCGAAATTCCACTTGAGACTATAAAAGACATATGTGGTGGCCTGGTAAAGCAGCTAAACCTGGACCTTACAATACCGGGACTTCTCTTTATAGACACACCAGGGCACGAAGCTTTCACAACTCTCAGAAAGCGAGGGGGTGCTCTGTCAGACTTTGCAATCCTTGTGGTTGATATTAACGAAGGTTTCAAACCCCAGACACTGGAATCCATAGAAATTTTGAAAACTTACAAAACTCCCTTCCTTGTCGCTGCCAACAAGATAGATAAAACACCTCAATGGGTAACCTATGAAAACTACCCATTCGCCCACAGCTTTTCAAAGCAGAACAAGAAGGTTCAGCAGATTCTTGAAAATAAGATTTATAATATTGTGGGACAGCTCTATGACCTCAGTTTTGAGAGTGAACGCTACGACAGAATTAAGAAATTCGGGAAGCAGATAGCCATAGTACCTGTGAGTGGAAAGACGGGAGAAGGTATTCCTGAGCTTTTAATGCTTCTCACAGGTCTTGCCCAGAGATTCCTTGGCAAAAAGCTTGATATAGACACTGAAAAGCCTGCAAATGGAACAATTCTTGAGGTTAAAGAAGAAATTGGACTTGGTACCACTATAGATGTAATAATATATGAAGGAAAGATAAAAGTTGGAGACACTATTGTGCTTGGAGGAAAAAGGGGGATAATAACAACACGAGTGAGGTCTCTTCTCAAGCCCAAACCTCTGGATGAAATAAGAGACCCCAGATTCAGATTTGACCATATAAAAGAGATACATGCAAGTGCTGGTGTGAAGATATCCGCACCCAATCTGGGAGATGCTCTGGCAGGCTCCCCTCTTGTTGTGGCAGGTGAAAATGTTGAGGAGACTGAGGAAGAGGTAGAAAAGGAGATTGAGAGTATCAAGGTTGAAACTGAAAAGGAGGGTGTTGTGGTTAAAGCTGATACTCTCGGCTCTCTTGAGGCACTTGTAAAGATATTCAGTGACGCCAAAATCCCCATAAGATATGCTGATGTTGGCGACATCACAAAGAGGGATATAATTGAAGCAGAGACTGTGAAGGAAGAGGAACCTTTTCTGGGTGTTGTCCTTGGCTTTAATGTGAAGACGTTAAAGAATGCAGAGGAAAGAAGTCAGGAAAAGAATATCAAGGTTATACTCAGAGATGTAATTTACAGATTAATTGATGATTATAAGGACTATGTAGAGATGGAAAAGGCACTCCAGAGAATCAGAGAGTTTGATATTCTTACAAAACCTGCAAAAATTGAAGTGCTCAGAGGTTATGTTTTCAGAGCAAGCAAACCGGCTGTGGTTGGTGTCGATATCCTTGCAGGTACTCTCAAGCCCAAAGTAAGGCTGATAAATATCAACAATGAAAAAGTAGGAGTTGTAAAAGGCATTCAGGATAGAAATAAGAATATAGGTGAGGCAACAAAAGGTATGCAAGTTGCTGTTAGTATAGAAGGTGCGACAGTAGGTAAGAATCTGAAGGAAGGTGACATACTTTTTACAGATATTTATGAAAACGAGGCAAAACTAATAAACCAGAAGTATAAAGAGTTTCTCAGAGAAGATGAAGCTGAAGTTTTTCAGGAGTTTCTCAAAATTAAAAGAAAAAGTAAGCCCTTCTGGGCAAAGAGTAATATTTAAAGGAGGAATGTGATGACAAAAATGGTACTTTCTGAACCAGATAGTGGAAAGTCTTATCAAATTGAGCTGGACGATAAGAAAATGGATAAAATTATTGGCAAAAAGGTAGGAGATGCTCTCAGCGGTGACCTTCTGGGACTCAGTGGTTATGAAGTAAAACTTACTGGAGGAAGCGATAAAGATGGCTTTCCTATGAGAAAGGATTTACCAGGAATGAGAAGACCAAAGATTCTACTGCGCCGTGGTCCAGGTTACAGGCCAAAAGAGAAAGGTTTGATAAGAAGAAAAAGAGTGAGAAGCAACACCTATGTGAAAGAAATCAGTCAGGTAAATGCTGTTGTGGTTAAAAAAGGAAGTAAAGAGCTTGAAGAGCTTGTAGCTGCCATGAAAAAGAAACAGGAATAGGAGAGGATAAGTATAACCCAGTCAGAAATAAATATTGGATTGGTTGGTCATGTTGACCACGGCAAGACCACGCTCACCTATGCCCTTTCAGGGAAGTGGACAGACGAACACAGCGAGGAGTTGAAGCGTGGTATCTCAATAAGACTGGGATATGCGAATATTAACTTCAGAAAGTGTGAGGAGTGCAGCTACTATACAACCGAAAAGAAGTGTCCGAAGTGTGGGGGTAAGACAAAACTTCTCCGTGAGGTGAGCTTTGTTGATTCTCCAGGTCACGAAACTCTTATGGCAACAATGCTGAGTGGCGCTGCTATAATGGATGGAGCAATTCTTGTTATTGCTGCAAATGAACCATGCCCCCAGCCCCAGACAAAGGAGCACCACATGGCCCTTGATGTAACTGGTATAAAAAATATTGTCATTGTACAGAACAAGATTGATATTGTAACAAAGGAGAGGGCACTTGAGAATTATAATGAAATCAAGGAGTTTGTAAAGGGGACTGTTGCTGAGAATGCTGTTATCATACCTATTGCCGCACAACATAAGGCAAATCTTGATGTTTTAATTAAGGCTGTTGAGGAATTTATTCCAACTCCAGGTAGAGACAAAAAAAAGCCAGCAAGAATGTACATTGCAAGGAGTTTCGATGTAAATAAGCCGGGAGCAAAGCCTGAGGAAATTGTTGGCGGTGTTGTTGGAGGTTCTATTGTCCAAGGTATAATCACTGTTGGAGATGGGATTGAAATAAGACCAGGGGTTAAGGTTACAGAAGAAGGTAAAGTAAAATGGGAGTCTCTTGAGACAGAAACTGTGTCTCTATTTGTCGGCTCAAAGAAGGTTAAGAAAGTTCATCCAGGCGGGCTCATAGGAATAGGTACAAAACTTGACCCAAGTCTGACAAAAGCAGATGGACTCTCTGGCCAAGTCCTAGGAAAGCCGGGCACTCTGCCACCCACTCTCGATAGCTTCACTATGGAGGTACATCTTCTTGAACGTGTGGTTGGAACAAAGGAAGAGATTGAGGTGGAGAAAATTAAGACAAACGAACCTCTTATGCTGAGTATTGGCACAGCCACAACAGTTGGCCTTGTTCTGAGTGCAAGAGAAGACGAGGCGACTGTCAAGCTCAAACTACCTGTGTGTGCTGAGAAGGGAGACAGGGTTGCAATTTCGAGGCGTGTGGGCGGACGCTGGAGATTGATAGGATACGGATTGATTTCTGAATATCATTAGGTCTACCTGACTGTAGTCCTTCCCACTGGATTTTATTATAAGAGTTGACATTAAAGTAATATTATAATGCTTGTAACCCTGCGGTTATTTATGACAGCAGCTTGTGCACGAGTAAGTGCTTGGTGGTGGCAGAGTAGTGTTAAGCCTTTCCAGCACATAAGGTGGTAATAACTTTTTCTGCTGTTCTGTCGGTTGATGGCACTGCAGGCACTGCATGGTGTCTAATTTATAGTTGGCATTGAAAGGACGTTCTGGAGCAGGCTGGTTAGTAAGATTGGCTATCAAATATTCAGCTCTTGGTACATCCAGTCTACCCACATACCTGTAATACTTCCCACCGGACTTTATTATAAGTGTTGGCACTCCAGTAATATTATAATGCTTTGCAATCTTCCGATTAGAACTATTACCAACATTAATATGATTGATTTTTACATCATATTTTTTTTCAAGATAAGAAATAAAAGGTTCAGTAGCTATGCAATTCGGGCATGTAGGTAAATAAAAATACTGTATTGATTCCACATGATTATTCTTTACTGAATTATTTAGAGGATTTGTGCAGCCACTGAAAAGAATAAGAATTCCTAAAAAAATAATGAAACCAGCACCTAATAATATTCTATTCTTCATTTATCTCACCTTCTTTCCGATAATATCTATTTTTATTGTATTATTACCAATCCCTTCGTTATAAATTAAAACTCCCAATGAAGTATATTCGTCATACAAATCACAGGTTAAATCAACCTGTTTCTTAAAATTATTACTCATACATCCATGTATTCTGGAATCTGAAGGTGTCACACCATGTTCAAATCCGTTAATAATTTTACTCTTACTACCATTCAGTACATACACACTAACAGGTTTTGATGCATTAATTGATAGGTGAATTATACTTATCCTGAGAGTAATTGGAATATAGTCAAAAGTATGGTCTTCTAATATCCCTCTACCATTATATATTTCATTATATCCTCTTTGAATATTATTGTTTGTAGAATTATTTTCATTAATTTCAATTCCATATTTTCTAACCAGATTCTCCCATTCGTAATATTGACCTGAATTTAACTCTTTGTTTTCTAATTGTTTAAACAATAATGCATCATGATATTCCATGGATGCATTAAATGTATAGCCATTGGATATTTCAATAACTTCTGGCATTGAATATAACTTTATCCCACCAGCGTATGTGCCCCATGAATCAGTTATTATAGTCGGTTCAGTTGATTCAACAAAGCAATAACCAGTATCACGGTATGCATATTCAGGCGCACATTTAATTCCTACTGCCATGTGATTTTCTTCCTTGAAATTGAATAGTGCAACTCCAAATCCTAATTTTTTAAGTAAATATGCTAATAGTTCGGATTTACCCTCACACACACCTTTATTATCATAAATTACCTGATACGGATATCTTTCAGTAAAATTGCTCAATTTTAATGCAGTATAGTCATAAGGAATATGCTGAACCAAACTTATTGCTATTCTGGCTTGATTGTTACGGTCAGGTGCAATATTTTGGATTTTATATACCAATTTATTTAAAGATTTATCCTGATATTTATCCCCCAATACTTTCATAACAAAATCTTTATCAGTTGGAGGTGAGGAGTAGGAATCATAAGTTATTGCTCTAGGTTGTCTGGTCAACCAATTATTTAGCCCTCCATAAACTATAAATTGAATATGTCCATTATGACCACGTAATGTATAATTTAACACTCTAATACCTGCATTGGTCTCTAAAGTAGCTGAATTTGTATTTGAATTTGTATTAATATTCTGAATAGAGTTTATTGCACCATTTATCTGGTTGCTATGCTCTATTAAATTAGCTATAGTTGGCAGTTGAGTAAATACCAACAGAATTATACCTAATAATACTAACCCCTTAATTAATTTTTTAGTTATATCAAATAGTTTGTATTTTAAAGGAAGTCTGTATCCATATTTTTTATCTCTCTCTTTCTGATTTTTATATTTTTTATATGTTTTTAGTGCTTTCATTTTTCTTTTTTCTAACTTATCTTTTTCAGATATTTCCTGTGATATTTCTTCTTTTCTCTTTAATATTCTTTTTATTGGATTAAAACTTGGCTTTTTATCACCTAATGATATTATATTAATCTCACCTTTACCATTACACATATAACATACTTTATTCCTTCTATTATTTGTATAAATAATTGAACCCTGATTATAAATGCTCGTAAGTTTCCTTATATTTCCTGTGCCATTACATGCCGGACATGTAACCTTGGGATATTTTGTTTCATCTGGATTAGAACATTCTGGACAGTAATATTCAATTAACGGCTCTCCAATCTCTGGAGATTTTCTCATGATTTTTTTACCATTACAAAAACCACATACACCCTTTTCTCCCATATCAAACACCTGATGTCTATCTTTATTATTCATATTCAATCCTGTGAACTACCCACGACTAAAGAGGCTGTCCGACAATTACTCCCAGTAATATAAAGACTGCTTATTTTAGGCCATAAAGGCTAAATTTAGCTTCTTTCTTGTAGTATTTTTGATTACTGGACAGCTTCTAAAGTCGTTGGCTTCCTGAGTCATCGGTGGAACTTGTGCTAGACCTCGAACAGGCATCTATATCTCTCTTTATTGTGCAGGTCTTAATCTTTCCTGTCAGGCTTCTATGAAGCTTAATATTTACCTCACCAATCTTTGATAACTCCAGCTTCTTACCCACTATTTTAAAGCCTGTCTGTGGGTATGTGAAACTATTATACCTATTATAGCTTTTGAAGCGTGGAAATCCAGGCTTTTCATGGCTTTTAAGGTGTCTAAAGAAGTTATCAAATGATTTATTAACTCTTCTCAAGACATCCTGCAACACCTGACTGTGAACAAGAGGTAAATATTCATTAGTT
>BDTY01000070.1 GCA_002897955.1 archaeon BMS3Bbin15 | reverse complement strand
TATTCCCTTACTTCATATCCCTGTAATTCTCCTTGTTGATATTCAACTCCTTTAATTTCTGGTTTGCTCATTTTTTGCTGGTCGAACTTTGCCACTTCCACTATTATTTTTGTTACAGGTAGTATTTTCTTCAGCTTCTCAATCAGTCTGAGGTGTGTCTCAAGTTTATGCTGAATACTGGGTGCAAACCATCCTTCAGGTTTACTACGATTATTAAATCTTGGTTTTCTGTGCCATAATCTATTCCTTCGAGCTCGCCTGTAACTTCTTCTCTGCTTTAACAACTTTGAGATTCTTTTTCTCAGGGTTAATTCACCTGATAGTAATTCCTTTTTCTCTGTTACCGCACTGAAACCGATTGTTGAATATCCAGCATCTATGCCTAATTTTAGAGTTTGTTTTGTTTCGCCTGTTGGGTATTTTAACTGTATGGTAAAGGGACTTCGCTGAACTACTATTGCCTTTTCCTGTTTAAGGAGTATTCTTGCCTTCCTCAGTCTTGTCGGCATTAACGGTTTTCCACGCATGTTTATAACAGGAACTCTCAAGTCCTGTCCTCTCTTGCCAGAGAGTAGGTCCTCATAGGAGATGTTATTAGCCAGTACTTTGTAGGGCACACTGAGACTTTTGTCTCTGTTTAATACCCCACTTACAGAGCAGAGAACTTGAGGAGTATTCTCTGGTGTGTTCTTGAACTCTACCAATAACTTCTGCATATCTAATGCCTCCTAATCAACCAATTGCTCCTGCCCCTCACGGGACAAGCCCACGTGCTTTAAGCCGTGGGTGACTGACAACAATTCTTAAAGAGTATTACTTAAATGTATTTTCTATTATTTTCCATATCTTCATAAATTCATCCCAGTTTTCTTCCATATCCTCTGTAAGAAAATATATAGATCTGGAGTTTCCTATGGACTCAACAAGCTTATTTTCAGCAAGTATCTTCAGATGATATCTTATATCCTGATATGTAAGGTTTAATTCTCTGGCAAGCTGGCTTGTTGTCAGTGGTCTCTCATTTAGTTTTTTTATCATCTTTGCTCTGACCAAGCCTCCTTGCGTTATAGCAAATATCCACCACAGCAGTTTATTATTCATATATAATATTGCTCCAAGTAACCTTTGTTCTATTTTAAGACGACTTCCTTTTTATTTTTAACTACTAATTTCTTCATGAGAATTTATTATAATTTGGATATTGTTGGTATTAAATAGGTAGATATATAGTATAGTTCTAAAACTTAATTGGGATAAAATAAGGATTAAACTAAAAAAACTTACAACGTTAATTGAAATATGTTTTAGAAAAACAATTTATATTAGACAAATTGTATTAAAATCATATGTTAAAAAATGTTAAAGAAATGGAGTAGCGTGATAGCATGGACTTTGTTATTATATTTCTATATGGAATCTTCGTGGGTTGTATGACAGGTATGCTTGGAGCTGGAGGCGGAACTCTCATTGTCCCCTTCCTGCATCTTTATCTGGGTCTTCCGATAAAGACTGCAATAGGTACAAGTCTATTTCAGGTCTCAGGTATTGCCGCATCCGGTGCATCTCAGCATTACAGGTTTGGGTCCACTGACCTGAAACTTGCCTTAATACTGATAATTTCTGGCTCCAGTATGGCCTTTGTAGGTGCGAAATTTGCCAAGCTTGTACCAGACAATGCGCTGAAGCTTGTGTTTGGCATCTTTGTGGTAGTTGTAGCATTGAAATTCATGAAATCGAAGTCTAAAGAGGGAGCTTCAGGGGATTCAGTTAAGAACAAGGTTAAAGTAAACAGCCCTATGTACAATATACTTCGTCGCCCTAGCAATGCTTCTAAAAATCTGTTATCCAAATCATGGATGTTCTCATATAATATATTTCATCGTTTGGGCATCAACCCTGCCCACATACTCCATCGTCTTGTCAATATTCCTCATGCTGCTATTGGGCTCTTAGTGATAATTTCCGGCGCAAAGTTTACCAACCTTGTTCCAGACGAGATATTAATAGTTCTGCTTGCCATACTTGTTATTATTGTGGTAGCGAAATTGATGAAATTCAGATCTAAAAAGGAGAATTCAGAAGCTTTGGTTAAAAATGAGGCTGAAGTAAACCAGCTAAATGGCCAGAATTACAATATGTTTCACAACCTGGGCAAGTTCCTTCATGTAAGTATGGTATCTCCCGTACCGATGTATATGCACAGAAAAACAAAAATTGCTAAATATACAATACATATACCTAAAGTATTCCTTCTTGGTGGCATTGTTGGATTTTCTTCAGGAGTGCTCGGAGTGGGCGGTGGCTTCCTCCTTGTTCCAGGGCTTGCCTTCCTTGGCATACCTCTGAAGATAGCAGTAGGCACAGACCTTACACAGATTATAGCCTCTGCTTCTGTAGGAACAGCCACATATTATCCAGATGGTTATGTTGACCTTGCTGTAGGCAGCCTTTTAATGGTAGGAGGAATTATCGGTACCTTTATAGGCACAAGATTAAATAAGAAATTGCCAGCATCTACACTAAAGAAGAGCTTCGGAATACTGATGTTATTTGTAGGAGTCCTTATGATATCAAAGGCAGTATTATAATTAAGGAGGTGGATTACATCAAAATACTTGTTCCATCGGATGGGTCTGAGCACTCAAAACATGTTATAAGACATGCAATTCAATTCGCAAGACATTTTGATGTGTCTGAAGTCAGAGTACTTTCTGTTTTAGATACAGGCGAAATTGAAGAATTTAAGAGAATTGACGCAACTATATTGAAAGATAATGGTTATTCCCACCCAGAACTGTTTGAATCTGAGAATATTGACTCTATTCTTAATAAACATGCAAAAGAAACACTGACACACCTGAAAAAGGAGATTGAGTCAACACCTAAAATATCGGAAGGAGTTAAAATTAAATTTAGCATGAGAGAGGGTGAACCTTCTGAAGAGATAATTGAAGAAGCTGAGGATTTCGAGGCAGACATGATTATAATGGGCTCTCTTAGATTAGGGGGTCGTTTTGCAATTGGAAGTGTGGCAGCCCAGGTTGTAAGGGCTTCTAAAATTCCGGTTATGATAGTAGGTCCGAATTCAAAGTTTGCGGATTTTAAAAAAATACTTGTACCCGTAGATATGTCAGATATGGCTGAACTGCCGGTAAAAGTGGCAGCGTGCATTGCAAGGAGACTGGAAGCAGATATAAAGATATTGCATGTTGTTAATGAGTCTGCGGTAAGATATTTCTCTTCTATAACATGGTTCGATGATGATGCAAAGGACGAACTTGTAGCTGAATATGTTGCTGCTGCGGAAAAACATCTGGAGGAAATCTCAGATATAACGGCAGGGCTACCTGTGAAAAAAATTGTCAAGACAGGGGACCCCGTGGATATGATATTGAAGGAAGCTGAAAAGGACTGCCAGCTTATAGTAATGTATACAAGGGGAAAAGGACATATTGGTAGAGCACTTATAGGAAGTATCACAGGAGGAGTAATTAACCAGGCAAGAGTACCGGTGCTTCTTGTGAAGGAAAAGGTATGGGTGGAGTATTGACAGAAACGTAAAAATAATGAAGTAAAAGATATAGGTAATTTCTTATTACAGAAGTTAAATTTATCTATTCTATTACATCTATTATATATAGCTTTTAATAAATAGCATTAAGAGGTGATGTAGATACATTTTTCTTACAGATATCGTAGTTTAGCAAAGATAGCTAATCTCTTAATGCTTTTCCTAATGGTTATTTTAATCCATATATTCTGGAAGGATATTTCCACCCTGGTTAGAGTTACATTAAAAGATGTAGAGAGAGCAAAACTGAGTTATGTCCTTCTGGCACTATCTTTATATATTGTAAGTGTTTTTATCTCTTCATTCAGATGGAAGGTTATTCTGGATTCACTTGGTTATTCTATTAGATTCGGCAGTCTTGTACCTGTAATCTTCGGTTCAATATCAGTAAATAACCTCACACCTGCAAACAGGATGGGTGGGGAACCTCTTAGAATTGTATGGGCGAAAGAGCAGTTTGGTGTTCGCCTTCCTCACGCCTTAATATCAATACTGTATGAGAGGTTTGTGGAAGCTATACCTATAGCTATACTTTCCTTATATGCCTTTTACATAATTCTACCCTTTTTTAATGGAAATTTCAATCCACTTAAGATTATTATTTACGGTATTTTTACCATTATAATGATAATTACTGCTTATTATCTCATTAAAACGAGATTTTCGAGTATAATAAAAAGATTTTCAATGTATCCAGAAATGTTAAGAAAAGCTTTTGTTCCCACTCTTTTATTTTCCAGCAGTGTGTGGATACTCGATATTTTCAGATTAAAAATTGTTTCTCTTGCTCTTGGACTGCATATCTCCATGAATATAATAATTGTACTCTCAGTATTATCTCTATTCCTTGGTTTGTTACCTTTAACTCCTGGAGGGCTTGGAGTTGTGGATGGCGGTCTTGTTTCAGCCCTCGTTTTATTTCAAATTCCACTGGGGGAAGCAATAGGCATGGTTGCCGTGGAAAGATTCATATCTTATGGAGTAAGCACTTTTATAGGTCTGCTGTGTCTTATATACTTTGGAGGTCTCAAAATATGGAGAGGTACAGAGTTGCACTTGTGAGTGACTGGTATTACCCCAAAATAGGTGGAATAGAATACTCAATAGATTCACTTGCATCTGCTTTAAAAAAACTCGGGCATGAAGTCCATATAATCACAAGAAGATACTCGGGTAGAGACAACTGTAATTCCAGAAATGGCATCAAGGTTATAAGGGTAAAGGGGAGAGAACTGGATACAAGATTTCTCAGCCCCGGTGCATACTGGGAGACCTTCAAAATTCTCAAATCAGGCAACTACGATATTATCCATGCTCATGGACTTGACTCTCCCATGGCATCTTTCTCACTTATTGCAGGCAGAAAACTTGGAATTCCTTCAGTTATGACCAACCACTCCCTGGCAGGTAGAAGACGCATGAGACCTCTTTTACTTCTTGCAGGTAGATTTTTCCTCAGATATGCAGATGCCGTAATAGCAGTCAGTTCTGCTGTTGAGAAAGAATCAAAACTCATGGCTTCTGGCAAGGTTTACCGGATACCAAACGGAATAGAAATTGAAAAGCATGACAGAGAAAAAACAGAGTTTAAAAAAGATGGAAAAATTGTTATTGCCACAGTAGCAAGAATGACTCCAAAAAAAAAGGTTATAGATATAGTTGATATTGCCCCTGAAATTTTAAAGAAACACAGTAATATTACATTCTTAATAATAGGAGACGGACCCTTAAGAAAGAAGATTGAAAAGAGGACGAGAGAGCTTGGTGTTTCTGAAAACTTTTATTTTACTGGGGAGATTCACAGAGAGGAGGTGCTGAACCTCCTTGAAAACTCAGAAATATTTGCTCTGCCTTCAGAAGATGAAGCCTTTGGAATATCAATTCTGGAAGCTATTTCAAAAGGGGTTGCAGTGGTGGCGAGAAACAACAGTGGGGTATCTGACATAATCTCTCATAAAAAGACAGGACTTCTTGCTGACAGTAAAACGGAGATGAAGATGTATATTG
Organism: archaeon BMS3Bbin15; assembly: GCA_002897955.1. Classification (NCBI taxonomy): domain Archaea; species archaeon BMS3Bbin15. The sequence continues at coordinate 17,097 of BDTY01000070.1, read as the reverse complement.
AGAAACTTGTGGAAAATCCAGAGCTCAGGCAAAACTACGCCACTTCTGCCAATAAGGAGCTTTATAAATACAGCTGGATAAAAATTGCAAAGAAGACAGAAGAGGTCTACATGGGTGTAATTAATGCAGAAGATTTCAATCACAGTTGATGTGGAGCAGGACTGTCCGCCTATGCTTGATAGCATGCATGGAATTGAAGAGGGACTGCCTGACCTTCTTAAACTCTTCAGAGAGGAGAGAATAAGAGCTACTTTCTTTTCCACCGGCAGAGTTGCAGAGCTCTACCCTGACAGAATAAAAAGAGTTGTTGATGAAGGGCATGAACTTGGATGCCACGGCTACCTGCATGAAAGGTTTGACCATCTGAACAGAGAAAAAGCAGAAGATGCAGTAAATAGAGCAACAGAAGTCCTCGGAGAGTTTGATAATATAGTTTCCTTCAGAGCTCCAAATTTTAAATTTCCTTCAGAATATATTAAAATTCTCGAGAGTAATGGATATAAAGTTGACTCTTCTGTGGCATGCTACAAACCACCTTTCAGGAGACATATTACTTTCAATGGAAAAATTATACGAGTCCCGGCTTCAATCACCTCTTCCGTCCTGAGGCTTCCTGTTCCAATTGTACTCCCTCTGTTATCACATATAACAAATCCTGTGCTTTTTGTGCATCCCTGGGAATTTGTTGACCTTTCGAATTATAAAATCAGATTTGACTGTAAGTTTAATACAGGAACTGGAGCTCTTAATAATCTGAAAAAGATTATTGAATGTTTCAAGTTTAAGGGATATGAGTTTATAACTCTAAAGGATTTTGCTAAAAACTCTCAATATTCAGGAAAGAATAAATCTTAGCCTGATTGATTTATAAGGGCACTCCTCAACACAATTCCAGCATAAAGAACATTCATTCATGGGTTTTGAATTCATAACATCTATACCCATCTCACACACCGAGTTACATCTATGGCATTTTTTGCAATCTTCACCTACATCCAGCCTGAAGATACTCACATAACCAAGAATACTGAAGAAGGCACCCAGAGGACATATATTGGTGCAGAAAATCCGGGAATAGAAGAGAGACGCAACAACAATAGCTGTTATACCCAGTAAAAATCCCAGCTTAAGAAGTTCATTTGTCAGTGAAAGTTTGCCTGTGTATTCAAAATAAAGAACCACCACTGTAAAAAAAAGAAAAACATACTTAGTTTTCAGGTTTATTTTCGGTTTTTTTCTTGCAAATACGGTTGTTATATTCATTATTGCAGTTATCGGACATATCCAGCCACAAAAAAACCTGCCCAGAACTATACCCAGAAATAGAAAGAGAAGTAATGGGAGATAGAGCTGCCCGGAATATTCTTTGAGAAAAGAACCCTCAAATCTGAAAATATCGCTGAAGTAAATCCCCATTATAGAAAACCCATCTGTGATATACATTACTGAAGCTACAAATGTAAAACTCAAAAATAGTTTTCTTACCTCCTGCATTCTCATAGAATCTACCTTGCTTATGTTAAGCTTTAAACTTAAGAAAAATTCTACATACTGATATAAAATATTTAAGGTGTAAAAATGCTCCCGGATGTACAGAAGAGAGAACCTGAAATCAAGATTCCCCTCACAAGAGCAGGAGTTAATAGCGTTAGAAAGATGGTAAGGGTGAAGAGAGAGGACGGAAAGCGCAACATTGTACTCCTGGCAAACTTTGAATGTTATGTTGATTTACCTGCTTTCCAGAAAGGCACCCATATGTCGAGAAACATAGAGGCAATAAATGAGATAATAGATGAAATTTCTGGAATAGCTATTTACAGGATTGAGGACCTGTGCAGGGATATTGTGGAGGAGGTTCTCAAGCGCCATAGCTATGCCAGCTACAGCGAGGTAAACATGGAAAGCAGACTTATGGTTCATTCAAAAAGTCCGCAGAACAATCCTCAACAAAATTTTATCACCCTCATTGCAAAGGCCAGAGCCTTCAGAGAGGCAGGAGATATAAAGGTGGTTGCAGAGGTAGGTGCAGAGAGCGAGGGTATTATTCTGCACTATACAGGGGATAAAAGTGTGTGTACCCAGAGGGCAAAGGCAAGGCTAACTGTAGAAAGCCATGGAAAAGAAGAGGTCAGAATTGAAGATATCCTTGAGATTCTCGAATCTTCTCTGAGTGCAAAGACCTACAGTTTTCTTACTGAAAAGGAAGAGGCTGAAGTACTCTACAAAGCCTGCGAGGCACCGAAAAGTGCCAGAGATGTGGTTAATGAAATTCTTGAAAAGAGTGGGAAGAAATTTTTCTTTCTGCCAGATAACGCAAGAATTTCTGCTTCATGCAGAGCAAAGGAACCTCTATTCAACTTTGAGGTTGTGGATGAAAAAAGTGCGGCTATTAAAGAACTGAGATAATAATGGGATATGCCCTTTTTATACCCAGAGGGAGGAGAACTCTAACATTAAAACTCTACAGTCTTAATTTTGAGAAGGTTCATCTTGAGGGTACAGTAAATATAAGAGATGGAAAGATATGGAATCTCTACACCAGAAGGTTATCCACCCCTATAGCAAGAAAAGAACTTTTAAAACTTCTGAAAGGGCAGAGAATTCTCATCTCCAGTGAACATAGCAGTACTCTTGAACCCATTATTAAAAGGGAGAAGCTGAACTACCAGATTCTTGAGCTCTGCACATCCTGCCTGAGCAGGGGGATGGCAAAACCTGTGAAGAAGAATTACTATATGGTGTATGGCAGAAAGATGTGTAAGAACTGTGCAGAAGAAGAACTTAATAAGGAGCTTAAATTCAGGGGTTTTTCACCGGCAAGTTTTGAGCACTTCTCAAAGCTCCTGTATAGATTAAGAAATTTTGAGAAAATTTCAAATCTTCTTCAAAGTCAGAGCCTTGAAGATAGCCATACTCTGTATGACAGAGTTAAATCTGATAAGGGTGGAGGAATAAAGCTCGACAAACTCCCAATAAATAAAGATTTCATGAGAATCCTCAGGCAGAGAAATATAAAAGAGCTTACTTCAATTCAAAAGCTGGCTATAGATGCAGGCCTTCTGAAAAAAAACTCACTTCTTGTGGCAAGTTCAACTGCTTCAGGAAAAACTCTTATTGCCGAGCTTGCAGGCATTGAAGCAGCTTTAAGAGGTGAAAAGTTTTTATTTCTTGTGCCTCTTGTGGCTCTCGCAAACCAGAAGTATGATGAGTTCAGGAGCTATTCAAAGCTTGGTCTGAAAGTAGCTATCAGGGTGGGAAGAAGCAGGATAGTGGATGACGGAGAGCCTTTGATGGACAGCTCAAAGCTGAAGCATGCTGATATTGTGGTAGGGACATACGAAGGAATAGATTATCTTTTGAGAGCAGGAAATAAAGACAGCCTGGGAAAAGTAGGTGTTGTTGCAGTGGATGAGGTTCATACTCTCAGTCAGGAGGAGAGAGGAATTGAGCTGGATGGGTTTCTATCAAGACTGAAACATACATTTCCAGAGGCACAGATAATTGCCTTGACCGCAACAGTTGGAAATCCCAAAGAAATTGCAGAACACTACTCTTTAAAGCTTGTTGAGAGCAACTCAAGGCCAATCCCTCTTGAAAGACATCTTGTTTTTATAGGAAGTGAAGATGAAAAACTCTCTGCAATTTTAAAGCTTGTAAAGAAGGAGGCTTCAATAAAATCCAGCAAAGGATTCTATGGACAGAGTCTTATTTTTACCAATTCCAGAAGGAAAGCTTCGTCTCTGGCAGGATTTCTCTCGGACAGAGGAATCAGAGCAGGTGAATACCATGCAGGTTTGAGTTATTCCAGAAGAAAGAGGATAGAGAAAAATTTTATTGAACAGAAACTTAACTGTGTTGTTGCCACTGCAGCTCTGGGGGCAGGAATTGACTTTCCAGCTTCTCAGGTGATTTTTGGGAGTCTCATCATGGGCAATAAAAAGCTTGAAGTGAGAGATTTTCTCCAGATGCAGGGTAGAGCTGGAAGGCCGAGCTACCATGACAGGGGCAGGGTTGTGATTCTGGCTACGCCAGGCGCTAAATCCTCCTTCTCAATGAAGGAAAGCGAAGACGAGATTGCTGTGAAGTTACTCTCCGGCAAACCTGAAGATATTGAGATTCCCGCAGAAGAAGGCGAAGACGAAATGCAGCTTTTAGCATGCATGGTTAGTGCTGGAAATGTCAGAGATGGTGTCAGAGTCGCAGGAAATATGCTATTCCCTGTGAATAGTGGTAAGGCAATAAAGAAGCTCGAGGAGCATGGCATGATTAAAGGCGGGAAGATAACTCGGCTTGGAAGGATAACCACAATACACTTCCTCAAGCCTCAGGAAGCTAAAATCATGTATTTCAACAATGAAATCCCTGAAAAAATTTTATCCAGCTTATTTCCCTTTACGAATGCCTACCTTTCAAGAAGTCTTGTCTCCAAGATTCAGAAAACTTATAGGGTTACTGTACCCATGCGATACTTCGACGCTTTAGGTATAATCTTTCAGGAGCCCAGAAAGGAGTTTATGGATATTATAGAGATGGTGAGGCAGGAGTTCCTTATCTGCTCCTGTGAGGAGTTTCCCTACTGTCAGCATAGCCTTGAAATGCTATCAGAAAAAATCATTATGCTCAGGAGGCAGAAAAAGAATATAAAAGAGATTTCAAGAAGCCTCTCAGCCTATTACATCGAAACCTTCTCAGGGGATATCTTCAATTATCTTGATACTATTGTTAAGAAGGCAGAAGGTTTTCTTGATATAATGAAGCTCAGAAAGAGCAGCAGGGTAAAGGAGGCTGAGAGGCTGATAAAGGAGATTGAAGGTTATAGGAGTAAAACAAAATAGATTGGTTCTGCTATTTTTTATTTTTCTTTTCTCCTGCCTTGAATAAGAGCCAGGCATTCTCTCCCCCCTTCCTGAAACGCAGCAGTACATAGCGGCCCCGAAGCTTCCTACCCCTGAGATGGAAGACTATCTTCTCCTCTTTTATACTTTCAATTTCACAACTCCCTCTATCCCATATCTTTACTTCTCCCGCACCGTATTTACCTTCTGGAATCACACCCTCAAAACCTGCATATTCCATGGGATGGTCCTCTGTCTGAATTGCCAGCCTGCGCACACCATGCTCAACAGGTGGGGGTCTGGGAACAGCCCAGCTTTTTAGCACATTATCTATTGACAGACGAAAGTCATAGTGGAGTCTTCTCGCATGATGCTCCTGCACAACAAAGATATTCTTCTTTTCTTCTGGCTCATAATTTTTTGATGAGTTCATTTAATCCATACTCTTCTACCTTCGACCATATATACTATCTTTGCTCCTGTTTTTGCTGCGATATCACCTATTCTCTCAAGGTGTCTCGCCACAAAGAGAAGGTCTGTTGCATCATCTATATTTTTCGGGTCTCTTATCATAAAGGAAATAAGCTCATTATAAATCTGAATATAAAGATTATCAATAAGGTCATCCTTCTCTATAAGTTTATCCACAGAGGGTGATGTGTCATTTTCAATTGCCTCCAAGTCAATGTCAATCATCTCGGCAATAACTGAAGCCATTCTCGGAATATCAATTAAAGGTTTGAGAAACTTCTTTTCCTTATACTTAATTGTTATGTGTGCAATTTTTTCTGCAAGGTCACATATTCTTTCGAAGTTATCGCTTATCTTTATCATTGCACTTATAAACCTGAGGTCCTTTGCCACAGGCTGCTGGAGAGCAGTCATTCTGAGGGCATCCTCATCTATTTCAAGGTTTATAATATCGCTTTTCTCTTCAAGCTCCATAACTTTCTCTGCCATTTCAATATCTCTATTTTTGAGAGATTCAACAGATTTAATGATAGCTTCTTTTGTTAGTTCTCCCAGCTTAATTGTATTATTTCTTATCTCATTCAATCCTTCTTCAAGAGCTTTTCTTGCCATTTAAAAACCCCCGTTATTTTTCAAATTTACCCAAACCTTCCTGTTATATAGTCTTCTGTTTTCTTATCTTTTGGATTCTCAAATATCTGGGCAGTCTCTCCATATTCTATCAGTTTGCCAAGAAGAAAAAATGCCGTAAAATCGCCAATTCTTGCAGCCTGCTGCATATTGTGTGTAACTATAACCACAGTATATCTCTTCTTGAGGTCGAGAATAAGGTCTTCAATTTCCGCAGAAGCCACAGGGTCAAGAGATGATGTAGGTTCATCCATCAGAATCACCTCTGGTTCAACTGCAAGAGCTCTTGCAATACACAATCTCTGCTGCTGACCTCCACTGAGGGATAATGCATTATCCTTAAGTCTGTCCTTTACACCATTCCACAGAGCTGCCTTTTTTAAACTTTCTTCCACTATTTTATCCAGAGATTTTTTATCTCGTGTTCCATGTAGCCTTGGTCCAAAAGCCACATTGTCATATATACTCTTTGGGAAGGGATTGGGCATCTGAAAAACCATTCCCACCCTTCTCCTCAGGTCAATAGGGTCCTCCATATAGATATCAGAGCCATCCAGCAGAACTTTACCCTTAGTCCAGGCACCTCTGATAACCTCATGGAGTCTGTCGAGACACCTCACAAAGGTGCTTTTGCCACATCCACTGGGACCTATAATTGTTACAACTTTATTCTCAGGTATATCCATTGTAATATTTTTAAGTACCTCAGTATCTCCAAAGCCTGCTGTTAGGTTCAGAATCTGCATCTTGTTATTCATAATTATCATCTCCTGCCGGCAATAAGTCTTATAATTATGTTAAGGGAAAAAATTCCTGCAACCAGAACAAGGGCACCTCCCCATGCCATATTGTGCCAGGAATTAAAGGGTGATATTGCATAGTTGTATATCATAAGTGGAAGAGCGGTTACAGGTTTGAACACACCATTAGACCAGAATCTACTGCCGAAGGCTGTGAAAAGCAAAGGTGCAGTTTCACCAGATATTCTTGCAATAATAAGAAGGATTCCGGTAATAATTCCAAACCTTGCAGCACCCAGTACAACAAATAAGGTTGTTTGCCACTTGGTTGCGCCGAGAGCTATAGAAGCTTCTCTTGTATTCCATGGCACCATTTTCATTGACTCTTCAGTTGTTCTTACTATAAAAGGTATCATCATTGTAGCCAGTGCCACCCCCCCGGCAAAGGCCGAGAAACCTCCGAAACGCAATACAATCAAAAGATAGGCAAAGACACCGGTTATAATCGAAGGCACCCCTGTAAGTACATCAGCTGTGAAGCTCACAAGCTTGCTGAAGCTACTTTTCTTATACTCTGCAAGATACATTCCAGCAATTACTCCGAGAGGAATACCTATTATACTGGCTATTCCACACGTTATTATGCTACCCTGTATAGCATTTCCAAAGCCCCCTCCGGGCGTACCCACCGGTGTAGGAAGCTGCGTCAGAAAGTCTAGATTAATCACAGAAAAACCCCTGAATATAATAGTAGAGAGCATACTCATCAGAGGTATCAGAGCAAGAATAGCACTACCAATACAGAATACAGTGAAAATTTTATCTTTTAACTTTCTCTCCAACATATTAATTCTCCTGAATTCTCAGATATTTCCAATTAATAAATCTGGCTATTGCATTCACAATTATGGAAATAATAAAGAGAATAAGACCAATCTCAATCAGAGTTGCAAGGTAAATATTTGCAGTTGCTTCAGTAAATTCATTTGCTATTACAGCAGCCATAGTATAACCTGGATGAAGAATAGAAGCGGATATTTCTGGTCTGTTTCCTATAACCATAGTCACAGCCATAGTTTCACCTATAGCTCTTCCAAGACCAAGTATAACTGCGCCGAATATTGCACCTCTTGCATAGGGCAGGATAACCTGAATCATGGCTTCAAACCTCGTTGCACCCAGAGCGAGAGCAGCTTCCTTCTGAAGTATAGGTACAGCCAGCAAAGCCTCTCTCGAAACAGACGAAACAATAGGTATAATCATTATTGCCAGCACCATTCCTGCCGTGAGCATTGAAAGACCATAATCAGGCCCCTCAAATAAAGGTAAAAAACCTAGATACTTGACAAGGAAATGGGAGATATAATCCCTGACAAAGGGAGCAAATACAAATATTCCCCAGAGACCAATAATCACACTTGGAATCGCAGCGAGAAGTTCGATTAAAGGAGATATAAGTGCACTTATCCTGGGTGACGCAATTTCAGTGACATATACTGCAATTCCAAGGCATATAGGCACTCCTATAAGTAGAGCCAGAAAAGATGAAACAAAAGTTCCAAAGATAAAAGGGAGAGCACCAAATTCGTTTTTAACAGGGTTCCATGCTGTGCTGAATATAAAATCATAACCAAAATGCTGAATTGATGGCATAGAACCTTTAATTAATTCGTATAAAAGTATAAGCGCAAGAAAAATTACACTTATTAGAGTTACAGTACCCATAAAGAACTGGAATATTCTATCCTGACCTTCACTCTTTCTAAAAGAAAAAAAAAAGTTTGGGAACCTCATACCTTCACCTGAGTACTGGTTGTCCCTTATATTTTATTAATTTTATGGTCTCTTCGTCTATCTTCACCACTTTATCGGGAAGAGGTACATAGAGGAGTCCAGGTGCATATTTCTGTCCGTCATGAACCATCCACCACATGAATCCAACAAGAGCTTTGGCCTTGGCTTCTGTCATATCAGGCAAAACACTCAAATCTGGGTATTCTACTATGTATGTGAAGGTTGATATTGGATAAGCGTTTTTACCCGGTGCATTGACTATACTAACATTCGACCATATCCCGTCTCCCTTGGGAAGAGTTACTCCTGCAGCATCAGCTTTTACGGTATCGAGGGAAGGCAACACATAGTTACCTGCTTTATTCTTCACCATGGCATCTGTCATATTATTCTGCATAACATATGCAAGCTCCACATAACCTATGGAATAGGGATTCTGTCTTACAAGTCCGGCAACTCCTTCGTTACCCTTACCGCCCAAACCTACAGGCCAGCTGAGTGACTTACCTTTACCAACCTTTTCCTTCCATGTTGCACTAACTGAGGATAGATAGTCAGAGAATGTAAAGGTTGTACCGCTTCCGTCACTTCTATGAACCACCATTATGCTTTTATCTGGCAGATTAACTCCGGGATTCTGTGCAGTTATTCTCTTATCATTCCATTTTGTTATTTTACCCAAGTATATATCTGCAATAACATCACCAGTTAATTTTAATCCTTTACCGATACCCGGAAGATTATATGAAAGCGTTACTCCGCCAATACTCTCAGGAATAGTCAGGGCTCCATGTATATGTGAATAGCCATATGATTGAAGAGGAGCATCGGTGGCACCAAAATCAACTGTCTTTACTACTATCTGCCTTATTCCACCGCCACTGCCTATACTCGCATAGTTAATTTTTACATTATTAAGCTTGTTATAAACATAGCTCCACTTTGACATCAACGGATATATGAAAGTTGACCCTGCACCAGTCAGAGTTATTGTTTGTGCCGGAGCACTTGGAGTACTTGGCGTAGTCTTAACTGCAGCACCCGGTGCACTCTGAACAGGTGTACTTCCACTTGTCTTACCTGTTCCAGCCCCTGTACATCCTGCTACTAGAAACAGAACTGCCAGAAGTGGCAAAAGAATTATCTTCTTATCCATATTTCTACCTCCTTTTATTAGACAAAATTTACAGGTAAACGTTGCAGAGTTAATTTTATATATTTAATGGATATACAAACTATACCATATATATTATATATAACGGTTATTTGAGTATAGTTGCATATATAAAAACCAGGATATTGGAGGAAATTTATGCAGGCACGCAAGATTTATCTCAGCGGAGGCAGCACATATATAATGTCACTGCCAAAAAAATGGGTTGAAAAGGTAGGTTTAAAAGAGGGGGATACTGTCTTTGTTATGGAAACACAGAGTTCCCTTATAGTAGAAATGACAGAAAAGGAAGAAGATAACAGAGAGGTTGTAATAAAAGCATCACAGGTTGAAACTTCAGAGGCTCTGGAAAAGCTACTGATATCCTACTATCTCATAGGCTACGATACACTCAAGATTATACTTGACCATAAGGAGCAGCTAAAATATAGAAAGGTGGCAAGGCATATATCGGAAATCCTCATTGGAGTTGAAATCGTTGAAGACACCAATGAAGCTCTTACTCTTGAAATCCTTCTCAATGAACGCAAACTTCCAACAATTAAGGCTCTGCGCAGAATTCATATGATAGTTAGCTCAATGCTCTCCGAGCTTATAAGTGTGTTCAGGGAAGGTGAGAAAGCTCTTGCAAGAGACATCACTATAAGAGAGAACGAAGTCGACAGGCTTTATTTTCTTGTTGTCAGACAGCTCAAAGGTGCAGTTAGATACTCCCATCTTGCTGAAAAACTAGGAATCTCAGACCCCAGAGATGCTCTCGGATACAGAATGGTAGTTAAAAATTTTGAGAGGATTTCTGACCACTGTGAGAATATCTCGGAGACCTATCTAAAGCTGGCTGAGAATGACATAGAAGACATGAGAGAATTTGCAAAAATTCTTAAATTGGTAACCGATGCCTTCCAGAAAGCTTCAAAATCTTTCTTTTCTCTTGACATGGCTTCAGCCCAGAGGGTTTTCTATGACATGTCAGAGATAAATACCATACATGAAAAAACACTTAATAAACTCTTCCAGAGCAACATTAAAGCAAACAGGGCAATGCTTCTCAAAGGGATTATGGATAGCCTGAACAGAATAGCAAGTTACTCAACTGACATTGCAGAAATTGCTATAAATATGAGTGTGGATGTTCCTTCAAAGTGAAGGAGATTTTTATGTAACCACAACATCTCTCCAGAAGTTATTATAGTAATAACAAATTCTTTATACTAAAGTGAAAGGTTACATTATATTATTATGCTTGAGAGAATATTTGGAGAAACCATTGGCATAAAGGAAGAAGAGGAAGTCCTTATAGTAAGTGATTATAATAGCTTCGAGATGGGTGAGATTGTAAGGAAAACTGTCGAGAAGCTAAGTAGAGAAGTTATTTCAATCATTATGAAGCAGAGAGAGAGAGACGGCGAGGAACCACCTGGAGTTATTGCCGAATCTATGAGGGCAGCAGATGTTGTAATTGCTCCAACATCAAAGTCTCTTACCCATACTGAAGCAAGAAAAAGAGCATGCAGGGCAGGAGCCAGAGTTGCCACAATGCCAGGAATAACAAAAAGCATGCTTTTTTCAGGTGCAATGACAGCAGACTATAGAGAAGTTAGGAGAATTTCAGATTTTATTGCCAGGAAGTTAACAGAAGCTGATGAAATAAGGATTAAAACAGAGGCAGGTACAGATTTCAAAGCCAGTCTGAAAGATAGGAAAGGTATTGCTGATTCCGGGGACATAAAAAAAGCTGGAACTTTTGGTAATCTACCTGCCGGAGAAGCATTTATAGCTCCTCTGGAAGATTCTGATGAGGGCAGGATTGTTTTTGATGCCTCTATGGCTAACCTTGGCAGAATAGCCCAGCCTGTGATTGTTGAAGTTAGTAATGGCAGAGCGTTCAATGTGAACAGACCAGAGCTTGAGGAGCTTTTCAGGAGTGTTGAGAATTCAAGGGTTATTGCAGAAATCGGAATAGGCTGCAACCCCAGTGCCAGAATTACGGGAAATGTTCTTGAGGATGAGAAAGCCTTCAAAACAGTGCATATTGCCTTCGGTGACAACAATACTTTTGGAGGAACGAACAGGGCAAATCTTCATATGGATGGAGTGATGCTGAAGCCCAGCCTGTGGCTTGATGGCAAAAAAATAATGGAAGAAGGAAACTTTTTATGCTTTCGGTAATATTAAACATTAAAAACAGAAAATGTGTTGTTTTTGGCGCAGGCAGGGTTGCTGAGAGGCGAATAAAGAAGCTTATCAGAGCAGGGGCAGAAGTAACTGTGATAAGTGAGCACTTCACTTCCAGTATAAAAAATATAAAAAGTGTAAAAATAGTAAAGAAGAAAGTTGAGCCCTCTGATTTGAAGAACTATATTGAAAAATATAATATTATTCTTGCACTGACAAGTTCTGAAGAGCTGAATGATGCAATAGAGAGAGAAGCAAAAAGACAGAATAAGCTTGTTAACAGAGCAGATAAGTCAGGTAATATAATATTTCCTGCTGTCATTGAGAAGGATGGGCTTGTAATATCTGTCTCAACCCTCGGCAGGGCACCTGCCGCAGCAAGATTGATAAAAGAAAAAATTAAAAAAACTCTGGCACAAGAAGATATTCTCTTGATAGAATTTAATGAATTTCTTAGAGAGAGACTGATGGAATGTATAAATTCTCAGAGGGAAAGACAGAAGCTGATATATAAGATAATCAGCAGGGGGGATATATCCGAGAATCTGAAAAAGGGGGACATTACAAAAGCCAGAAGTATAGCTATTAAAATTCTGGAGGAACTTGAATGCACACACTGAATATAAGAGTAACCCACCATACTGCAGATGTTGAAACTCTTGAAGCCTTTGCATTTCCTGATATTAAGAAGGCTTTATTGGATATCCATTCTCTACGCTCTGTTAAAGAAGTTGTGGTGATACAGACCTGCAACAGAGTTGAAATTTTTGCTGCTGCTGAGGATATACAGCTTGCCCACCATGACATAATCGATTATCTCATGAATGATATTATACAGAGGATGAAAGTCAGGCAAGGTAGTATGCACAGTCATGAAGTTGAACAGGAAGAGCTCCCGGACCTTCTTGTAAAACATGTTGTTGACTTTTCCGCAAAATTACATGATGCAATGCAGGTAGACTATCATATTGATGCTCTTCTCCATCTTCTGAGACTTACATCAGGCGTTGAAAGTATGATTATCGGTGAAGACCAGATTATTGGCCAGGTTAGAGATTCCTTCAGATTTTCCAGAGCACTTAACACAGTAGGCCCATTTTTTGAAAATATTTTCACAAAGGCTCTCCATGTGGGCCAGGTTGTGAGACACAGAACAAATATAAATAATGGTGCGGTTTCTATTGGCAGTGCAGCTGTCGAACTTGGTAGTGAAGTTCTTGGCGGTCTGGAAGGAAAAGTAGCTCTGCTCATTGGAATGGGTGAAATGGGTACCCTTGTTTCCAGGGCACTGGCAGAGCAAAAACTGAAAAAGCTTGTTGTGATAAACAGGACATACTCAAAGGCTTTAAAAGTATCCGAAGAACTCGGAGGTGAGGCTTTAAAATTTGAAAATCTCAAAGAAGGGATAAAAGAAAGCGACCTGATAGTCACTGCCACAAGCTCACAGGAGCCTATAATTACCGGGAAATTACTTGAAGAAACTTTTGAAGATAGAGATGAACCCCTTGTTATAATAGATGTTGCAATTCCGAGGGATGTTAGCGACAATGTTGAAGAGTTAAAATTTGTTAAAGCCTTCAATATAGATGGACTGAGGGCTATAGCTGAAAAGAACAGAAAGGCAAGAGAGAAGGAAATTGTGAAGGTCGAAGAGATAATTGAGGAGGACCTCAAACTTCTTGTGAAGCAGATATATAGAATTGATGTGGAAGACCTGGTATGCAAGATATTCATGGATGCCGAGATTATAAGAAACAGAGAGGTTGAAAAGGCATTGAAAATGCTTGATAACCTTGGAGGGAGAGAGAAAAAGATAATTGATGACCTTACAAGAGTGATAGTTAAGAGAACACTTACACCCATTGCTTCAAGTATAAGAGAATCTGCAGAATCTGGAGACCAGGAAGCAATAAAAGTGGCTGAAAACTGGTTTGGTATGGGCCTAAATGGAAAGGAGTATTAGTATGTTTCCAAAAAGAAGAATGCGCAGGTTAAGGAAAACAGAAAAAATAAGAGATATTGTGAAGGAAACCAGTGTGAATAAGAATGACCTGGTTTATCCAGTGTTTATTGATGAGAATATAAAAAACAGAGTTGAAATATCTTCTATGCCCGGCCAGTTCCGTATTCCTCTCCATGAGGTTAGAGATGAAGTTCTTGAGATTGTGAGCCTTGGCGTCCCTGCAGTAATTCTATTTGGAATCCCGAGATATAAGGACGATATCGGAAGTGAAGCCTATAATCAGGAAGGAATAATTCAGAGAGCAATTGAAGAGATTAAGGATGAAGTTGGAAAAGAGCTTGTGGTGGCTACAGACGTGTGCCTGTGTGAATATACATCACATGGCCACTGTGGTATAGTTGAAGGCGGAGAAGTGCTCAATGACCCCACTCTGGATTTACTAGCAAAAGAAGCTCTCAGTCATGCTGAGGCAGGAGCTGATATTGTAGCACCCAGCGACATGATGGATGGCAGGGTTAAAGCAATAAGGGAAACCCTCGAGGATGGAGGGTATCAGGATACGATTATAATGAGCTATTCAGCAAAGTATGCCTCTTCTTTCTATTGGCCTTTCAGAGAGGCTGCTGAATCAACACCTTCCTTTGGAGACAGAAAGAGCTATCAGATGGACCCGGCAAATATCAACGAGGCACTGCAGGAGGTATATCTTGACCTTCAGGAGGGTGCAGATATAGTTATGGTTAAGCCAGCTCTGAGCTACCTGGATATTATAACACGTGTAAAGGAGCGCTTCAAAGTTCCAACTGCAGCTTACAATGTGAGCGGGGAGTATGCAATGGTAAAGGCAGCTTCACAGCTTGATAATGTGGATGAAAAGGCTATTGTTTTTGAGATTCTCACATCAATAAAGAGAGCAGGAGCAGATATTGTTGTAACCTATCATGCCAAAGATGTTGCCAAATGGCTTAATGAGGGAGATTAGATGAAATCTGAAGAGCTTTTTAATGAGGCAAGAAATTATCTTGTTGGTGGAGTCAACTCTCCTGTCAGGGCTATGAAGCCCTACCCATTTTTCACAGTCCGTGGAGAGGGCTCAAGGCTATATGATGTGGATAATAAAAGTTATATAGACTACTGCCTTGCCTATGGGCCTTTAATTCTTGGCCATGCCCATCCAAAAGTTGTGGAAGCTGTCAGAGAGCAGATGAAAAAGGGTTCGGCCTATGGTACACCCACAGAACTCGAAATTGAACTTGCAAGGAGGATAGTGAAAGCCGTACCGAGTGCAGAGATGGTGCGCTTTGTAAATACGGGTACAGAGGCTACCATGGGTGCAATCAGACTGGCAAGAGGATACACTGGCAGAAAGAAGATAATAAAATTTGAGGGAGCTTTTCACGGTGCACATGATTATGTTCTTGTAAAAGCTGGAAGTGGAGCAACAACACATGGTGTGGCAACAAGCGCAGGGATACCTGAAGAAACAATAAAGAATACACTTCTTGCTCCTTTCAACAGTAAAGATGCTATTGAAAGGCTTGTTAGCGAGAATAAAGATGAGATTGCAGCCATAATCCTCGAGCCAGTAATAGGCAATGCAGGCTGCATTTTACCCGAAGATGGCTACCTTAAATTTCTCAGGGAGATAACTTCTGAGAATGGAATAATGCTAATCTTTGATGAGGTGATTACAGGCTTCCGCATCAGCTATGGCGGTGCCCAGGAGTACTTTGGAGTTAAGCCAGATATAACAACACTGGGGAAGATTGCAGGAGGAGGCCTGCCCCTTGGAATTATAACTGCCTCAAAGGAAATTATGGAAAACTTCTCACCTATTGGCAGGGTTTATCAGGCAGGAACATTCAACGGCAACCCTCTCAGTATGGCTTCTGGAATTGCAGCTCTATCAGAACTTGAAGATGGAAGAGTGTATGAGAAGATAAACTCCCTCACTCATAAGCTCACCTCTGGCCTGAAGGATATAACCTCAGACCTCGGGATTGATACAAAGATTTACTCAATAGCAAGCATGTACCAGATGTATATTATAGATGAGGAGGTTTATGATTATACAACAGCTTTGAAGGCAAGGACAGAGGATTTTCTTGAATATGAGAAGGCAATGCTGAAGAGGGGAGTCTTTATACCACCTTCCCAGTTTGAATGCAACTTTATAAGCTATGCTCACAGCCAGAGAGATATCGAAGAAACCCTTGAGAAGGCAGAAGAGGCTCTGAAGGTCTTAAGATGAAACTGAAGGTTGGAACAAGGGGAAGCAGGCTTGCTCTGTGGCAAACAGATTATATAATTGGTATGCTGGGAGATAAATTTCCTGAGCTGGAACTTGACAGGGAAATAATAAGGACAACAGGCGATAAAATAAAAGACGCGCCTCTGGCAAAAGTTGGTGGCAAGGGAATTTTTGTTAAGGAAATAGACGAAGCTGTGAGAGATGGAAGAGTTGAGATTGCTGTGCACAGCATGAAGGATGTACCCACCGAGTTACTACCCGAACTTCACATAGCTGCCACTCCAACAAGAGAGGAAGTTGCTGATGCCTTAATATCAGCAGGTGGAGAGAAAATTGAAGACCTGCCGGAGGGTTCTGTTATAGGTACGGGTAGTATTAGAAGGATAGCTGAGGTGAAGAGCTACAGAAAAGACATTGAAATTAAAGACCTCAGGGGAAATGTGGACACAAGGCTCAGGAAACTTAAAGCTGGAAAATATGATGCTCTTATTATGGCAGCGGCAGGACTCAAAAGGCTGGGATTTGAGAATGAGATAACCCAGAGGCTTCCGGAAAATATATTTATGCCCAGTATAGGTCAGGGTGCCATAGCTGTGGTGGCAAGGAGAGATAGCGAGGTGAATGAGTATCTGAAAGCAATAAATCACAGTCACAGCATGGCAAGAGTTCTGGCTGAGAGAAGTCTTCTCATAGAAATGGGTGGCGGGTGTCAGGTTCCTCTTGGCGCCTTTTCAAAAGTTGAAGGAGATAAGCTTGAAATTATTGCGGCAGTTATTTCACCAGATGGTTCTGATAGGATTGATGTGAAAGCTGAAGGAAAGCTTTCCAGGCCAGAAGACCTGGGGAGAGAGCTGGCTGAGAAGCTAAGAGCAAAGGGTGCTGAGAAGATAATGCAGGAAATTCAGTGAACTTGTATAAACACTTATTATGAGGCAGTGCCTCTATAATCATAGGCTGAGGGGACGGCGCCTTACGTGAACTTGAGGCTTTTAGTCCTCGTGGCGTAGTCTTCCGCCCCTGCCTATGCGACCTATGCGAATAAGCATATTACGACTTGCCCGTGC
>BDTY01000069.1 GCA_002897955.1 archaeon BMS3Bbin15 | reverse complement strand
CAACAATAATTTTAGCTTGCTTGGCTACCGTTTTATTAAGTTCCTCTACACGGACGGGGATGTCCATGTAGGATAGGTCTGGGGATGAAGGTAATTTTGCCAAACTTGCTACCATGAAAGGTGGTACAACCTCATGCCCTTATAAAACATAGCCAAGAGAGCGTGGGAAAAGTGTTAAGAAGGTGAACCAGCTAAACATATACAATTTTGTGTTATAATTAGTATCTCCGAAAGGAATTCTGTTGAATTCCATTTTTTCGTGAATGACCACTTGGTAATCGACTGAATTTTTGCATACCCCTTTTAAAACCACCAAAAGATTTATATTGTTAGGATATCCATAAGATATCCCATGAAGAAAGTAGAACTGCAAGTCCAAAACCATCTAGAAATTGATGGGATACAGGGTTTCTTTGTCCGGACGGTCACGAAATTTGGTAACAGTGCAAAGGTGGATTGTCCAAAAAAGTACGTCGGTCGGACAGTCTACCTGGTGGTACTATGACACCATATCGTGACCGGTACTTTCGAACACTCAAGACGCTGGATACTTTTGTAGACCGTGCATTAGGGTTGACATACAAAGGCAAACACCTTTCAGGCTTTCATTACACCTGCGACCTCCTTCGTGCAGCATCAGCAAATACCTACCTTGAAACAGTTGGCAAGCGGGCAGACTCAATCCAGATGGCAATCAAACAGGTTCCTACTGCAGATGTGTATTGGGAATACCGCAAGACAGTCGAGATACTGGGTGGCAGGTTCACGCTTAATGAGCAGGATGTCATTCTGGCGTTTGACTATACTGACGAAGATTTCTACGGCGATGTACAAGGTTTCTGGATTCATGGCTGGACAGGAAAGCACGCCGTTACGGGCAAGTTTAAGTTCCTCATTTGTGCAATAGTCAGTGCAGACATCCCTCAAAGAATATCACTCATATCAGTCCCGGTTAGGATTGGTCACAACATGGCAAAGGAAATATGCTGGTGCCTTGCAATGGTGAGGCCGTTGGTCCGTTCAATCAAACTTGTCCTGTTTGACCGTGGATTTTACAGCAAGGACGTAATGCTGACCTTGGCGAATGCCGAGTATCCCTATCTGATATTCGTCCCAAAGAACAAACAGGTGCAGAAGGAACTGGCACAAATGGCAGAGTCCCAGAAGAAGACCCTGCTTTACCAATTCAAGCTGAATAAAGACAAAACCATACTCCGCGGCGAAACCACATTGGCATTCCTTAAAGGTATATTTGACAAGCGACGCAACAGGACATTTGACTGGTGTTTTGCAACAAGCGAATCCTCTATCAATCTGGACTACATAATTCCAACATACAAGGGGAGGTGGCGAATCGAAACTGGCTTTCGGGTTCAAGACGAAGCCCGCATAAAGTCTAAGTCAAAGGACCCACGAATCAGGTTCTTCTTCTTTGCGTATGAACAGATACTGCAAATTCTGTGGATAGTGCTCTACAAAGAAGAGGTGAGCTTCAAAGAGTTCTTGCTGGGTATGTACGATTTGTGTACGGAACGGAACCGCAAGGTCAAAGGATAATTGGGGATGGCCACCTCCATGCCACAGCAACATGAGGGTGCAGACCGGTGGGACATCAGGGGTCCACAGGCAGTATGACCACATCTTCAACCTCTTTTTTTCGGGGTTATGTAGTGGACACTATCTTTGGTTAGACAATCATTCGGAGATACTGATAATTTTAAAGTCCAATAAAAACTTAAATTCTGTTGAATTTTCACTGTATAGAAACTCTGAAACTTGCTACTTATAATTCTAAATAGTATGGAAAGCTGGCGATTTCTTGATACCGGGGTAAAGAGGGCACATGAAAACATAGCACTGGATGACTCTCTGCTTAAGGCAAGGTCTGAAGCTGAATCTAAAGCTGAAGCAAAGGATACCTTCAGACTTCTCAGATATTCACCACCTGCAGCTCTTGCTGGTTTTCATCAGAGTATAGAGCTTGAAATAAGAGAAAGCTTCTGCAGGGAAAACAATATTGATATAAACAGAAGAATAACAGGCGGAGGTGCAATACTCTTCGATGAATCTCAGATTGGCTGGGAGATAATAGCCTCTCGTAATCTGGAGTTTATTCCAAAAAAAGTGGATGCTCTCTATGAGATGATAAGCAAAGTTGGAATAATTGCATTGAAGAATTTTGGAATAAAAGCCTGTTTCAGGCCAAGGAATGATATTGAAGTCAATGGCAGGAAGATTTCTGGAACAGGAGGAACTCTTGAAGGAGATGCCTTCCTTTTTCAGGGTACTCTTCTTGTAGACTTTGATGCCGAGACTATGCTTAAGGCTCTCAGGATACCTACAGAAAAGCTGAAGGATAAGGAGATAGACTCAATCAAAGATAGAGTAACCTGCCTCAAATGGGAGCTTGGATATACTCCTGAATATGATGAGATAAAAGAGGCTCTACTAGACGGCTTCACAAAGGTATTCAAAGTTCAGGTTGAAGAGGGAGAGCTTACAGGTATAGAGAAAAAGTTATACAGAAAGGCTGTCAGAGAATTCTCTTCAGAAGAATGGATTTACACCACAAGAAGGAATCCCGAGAATCGATTCAATATATATTCAGCCAAAAAGGCAGAAGGAGGACTTATCAGACTAAATCTCGTTGTAGATATAAAAAGCATGAAAATCCACTTTGCTATAATTAGTGGTGACTTTTTTGCCTTTCCAAAGCGTACGATATTCGACCTTGAAGCTAGGCTGAAGGACCATACTCTTGAAATAAAACAGATTGAAGAAACAATTAATAAATTCTTTGATGAATATAATCCAGATATACTTGGCATTGAAGCAAAAGATTTTGTTGATGTTTTCTCCAAGGCTACAGAAAAGCTCTCTCTTCTTGAAAATGGGTTCACTCTTGAAGATGTAAATAGAATATATACTGTAGCCGGAAGTTATGACAAAATAAACAATGCAGAAGTCCTTCTCCTACCATACTGCTCAAAGGCGAAGGAGTGCGACCTGAGATATAAAAACGACTGCAGAAAATGCGGAAAGTGCAGTGTGGGTAAAGCCTATGAAATGGCAGAGAAGCTCAATCTTGAACCCATAACTATAGTCAACTATGAACATCTCGAGGAAACTCTGAGTTCACTTAAAAAGAAGGGTTACAATGCCTTTTACGGCTCCTGCTGTGAGAGTTTTTATATAAAACATTACAATGATTTTGAGAGAATCGGATTAAAGGGTATCCTTGTAGACATAGAAAATACAACCTGTTATGACCTGGACAGAGTTAATGAAGCCCATAAAGGCAAATTTAAAGAACAGACAGAACTCAATCTTAAACTTCTTGAGAAATTGCTTTTAAAAAAGTCTAAGGAATGAAATTTTATAACCATTTACAACAAAAAAACCTCGCAGCTTGCTGCAGGTAGTTTCTTCCATAGGCTAAGGAAAACTGAGAAGATATAGAAGGTATATGGAAGAAGTAAATGGTTGAGCTTAAGGCATTTCTTCAAATTTAGTTTTTTTTCAATATAAATCTTTTGTTTTATCTTAGATACATTTTTGCTGATTAATATGTACTTTTCACATAAATATAATAACAATTATTACTTATTACGTTATCATTTATTGTTTATATGGTGTTAAAGATGATTGAATACATAATTGGTGGAATAAGTTATATACAGATGCAATTGGAAGATTTTTTCGGGCAT
>BDTY01000068.1 GCA_002897955.1 archaeon BMS3Bbin15 | reverse complement strand
TTGATGGCACATGGGTCACATGGAGCAACACTGCTCTTTCAGGTGTTTATATTGTGGCTCCTTCAGAAGGACCTGCATATAATTTTCTTATTGGCCACTATATTTACATTGATAAGTACAATGTCAGTGGCTATGATAATGAAACAGTAAATACTGCACTGAGATACAATCTTACCTGGGCACTTGAATAAATCGGATTTTATCAAATATCTCCGAAAGGTTTAAATTTACCCCTGTCTTACTGTTACCATCAGTTGAAATAGAAGGTGTAAAAATGGCTGAAATTACTGATGTGAAAATATACAGGACGGAAAACACTGGAAACCTGAAAGCTTATGCGAGTGTTACTCTGGACGATGCCTATGTTGTGCATGGACTGAGAGTGCTTGAGGGGGAAAATGGACTATGGGTAAGCATGCCTGCTTCAAAGAACAAGAAAGGCGAATATAAGGATATTTTCCACCCCATATCCAGAGACTCCAGAGAAACTTTAATCAATGCTGTACTTGAGAGTTACAACAGTTCAGAATAAAGTTGTTAGAATCAACAGAGCTATACCGGCAATTACCGTTGCAATGATATACTCTGTCACTTTCATTGTAAGTGTGGCAGTTCCTGAGAACTTTGAGATAAAAATTTTACTCATCAGACTTGCAATAATTGAAAGTATTCCGGCAGTTCCTGCAACGGATGGTGATAGATTGCCGGAAGCTGCCAGATTTGCGAGGTCTGCCACTGTAGCTCCGCTGGATACAAGGTCGGCTATGGCTGAAGTTACGATATTTTAAGCAGAAAGCCCACGTGCTTTAGCCGTGGGATGAATGCTTATATGTGTTTTATATATGTTAACAAAAGTAATTATAGAAGGAAATGAAAAGAACTAATAGATTTAAAATAAATCCCCCAAAGGAGCATGAGTCAAGGCTATTTAAGTTAGCTGACAACTGCTCCAGAATGTACAATGAAGTCAACTATAAGAGGAGACAGAGTTTTTTTGATGGAAAGATAGATTGGAATACTGCTCAATTATATATAAAATACACCGGAATAGTGGGCTCTGCAACAGCCCAACAGATAATTATTAAGAACAATGAAGCATGGAAATCTTTTTTCTTTCTCTTAAAGCGTAAAAAACAGGGAAAACTATGTAAAAATATCAAAAAGATAGGAGTACCAGGCTACTGGAAAGACAGAAAAACAGGCAAGCGAGATTTAAGGATTTTAATCAGAAATAATTGTTATAAATTAAGAGGTGATATATTAGAACTACCCTTTAAATTTGAAATAAAATGGAGAGGTAGAAATAAATGGCATGGCAAACAGGGAAGATTGGAAATAGCTTATGATAAGCTTTCTCACAGGTGGTATGCTTTTCAACCTGTGCTGGTAACTCCAGCACATCAACCAGCTGGAAACAAAAAAACATACGTTGACCTGGGAGTAAAAGTTCCTATCATGGCGTGGATTCAGGGAGAGAGAATATTTGGGTATAAAGCCAATTCCATGCTGTCAGACTGGTGGTACTGGAACCACAGGATTGCTGAACATCAGGCAATATTGAAAGAAGTAAATAACAAACATACATCAAAACAGTTGAGTAAATTATATCGTAAGAGACAGAGACGATTTAGAACTAAAATAAACTGGATTGTAAAAAATTTCGTTGAGACCTGTTGGTTCAAAGGAGTTTCAGAGATAATCTGTGGAGACTTGAGAAATATACGAGACAGTGCTAAATTTAACAAAAAAGCTAATTCAATGATTCATAACTTCTGGAGTATTGGCTATATCGTAAAAAGGCTTACAGAAAAATCTAAAGAATATGGCATTAAAGTAACACCTGTCGATGAAAAAGGCACTTCGTCTGTTTGTCCTCGATGTCATTCAAAACATATAATGAAAAGGAAAAGGCTATTCAAATGCTTGGATTGTAAGCTAGAAGCACATAGAGATGCTGTGGGAAGTATCAATATAGGACTCGCTCAGGGCGAAAGCTTTGCGGGAGCCATTAACAGGGCGGTGACACGCCCTTCGCTTATTAATGTAGCGTAGAACCCCACGGTATTTAGCCGTGGGAGTATGTCAGTTGTAAGTATTGCAGTTGCTATTATACTCATGGCAACGCCTTCAATAGGCCTTCCAAGACCGATAATTATACCAATCATAAAGGCCATAATAAAGGCTGACACAGTTGTTATGCCAATATCATCATTCATAAAATTCTTTATTATGCCAATGAGGATTGCAATGAGAAATATTCCCACCAGCGTTATACTCAGAAATATCTGGCTTGTCTGTGAAGCTATGTAAACGCTGAGTACGCCAAGGATTGATGTAAGCATAAATGTCCTTGTACCTGCCACAGCTTTGTGCATCATCTCTCTCTCAACGCCGAGAAGTCCACCTGCAAAGGCAGCTATAATTACAAGCTTTATAAATAAAATATGTGATTCATATACCATGTGTTTTCTTTTATCGGGAATAATATAAATTCATTGGGTCATGTTGTTAAATGCACACGTTTACCTCACAGACAAAATTTAAATAGCCGTGTTTTTGTAGGTAGTTTGAGGCCTAAAAATGGAACTAACACATGTAACAAAAGATGGTGTACGCATGGTTGATGTTTCTGAGAAAAAAGAGGTGAAGAGAGTTGCAAGAGCGAGAGGGCGAATTTATTTAAAACCTTCCACAGTAGAAAAGGTGCTGAAGGGCAGGGTTGAAAAAGGCAATGTACTGACGACTTCTCAGGTTGCTGCCACTCTTTCTGTCAAGAAAACTCCTGAGCTGATTCCCATGTGTCATCCTCTGCCTATAACAGGTATAACGGTGAATTTCGAGAACGGTAAGAATTATATTGATGTTGTTGTCGAGGTCTCGACTGTTGCAAAGACTGGTATTGAGATGGAGGCTATAACTGGAGTAAGCACTGCTCTTTTAACAATCTGGGATATGGTTAAGGCCATTGAGAAAGACAGAGAGGGGCAGTATCCCGGCACAAAGATAACTGATATTGTTGTTGAGAAAAAGATTAAAGGTGAGTGAATGGCTGAAGGCGAGACCACAAAAAAGCACAGGGCTCTTGCACCTGAAAAACTTAATGCTGCAGTCGTAACTGTGTCAGACTCGAAGTTTGATTATATCTGGAAGAGAAAGCTTGATGAAAGCTACAGTGGTGAGATAAAGGATGAGACAGACGATATTTCAGGCAGGCTTTTGATTGATGGTATTGAGAAGGCAGGCAATGAAGTGGTCTTCTATTCTATAATCCCTGACCATAAAGAACTTATAAAAGCTCTTGTAGACTTTATTGTAGAGCGTTATTCTCCGGATTTTATTGTTACCACCGGTGGCACAGGCATATCACCCAGAGATGTTACAATCGAAGCTATTATGGAGTTATATGATAAAAATCTCGAGGGTTTTGGTGAGTATTTCAGAGCCAGAAGTTTTGATGATATTGGTTCTGCAGCACTGTTATCAAGAGCAGGGGCAGGTGTTTATAATGGCTGCCTGATATTCTCTTTGCCGGGTTCACCCAATGCCTGTAAGTTCGGCATGAAGATTATAGCCAGAGAAGCATCACATTTGGTGAAGCATGTGAGGGAATAATGTAAACTACCCCTGCTCTTTAGAGCGGGGCTTTCCATCGGAGGTTGAATAAAGTGCACCGCACCACTCAAAACCCTGTCATCTGGACGGAAGAGCTGGTTTACAGCAACTCCAGCTCTGGTAAGCTGGGAGAAAAGGTTGGTGAGACCTTGAGAGAATTCCCGCACCAGAGTCTGATAGATTATAGTATATTGAAATATTTAAATTTAACGGAGGTGAAAAGGGCAATTCCTTCCTGCCCTCACGGACGGGGGCTCATTGCCCAATGGAGATGAAAGTTATAGGAGTAACTTCAAAGACAAGTAATTCTGGAAAAACTACAGTTGTTGAGAAGCTTGTGGAAGAGTTGAAGAAAAGAGGTTATACAATTGCTACGGTTAAGCACATACCCAAGGATAACTTCACAGTTGATAGGGCTGGAAGCGATACATGGAGGCATGCCAGAGCAGGCGCTGGGCTTGTTGTGGGACTCAGCGATAGTGAGGCAGCCTTTATTCTGAAGGAAGGTAAAGGTCTTAAGAAAACTTTTGAGATTATTGAAAAACTTGGAAGTTATGACTTTGTAATTGTAGAGGGTTTCAAGAAAGGAAATTACCCGAAGATTATAGTTGCAAAGAGTATTGAAGATATTGCAGAGATGAGGGATGACAATACAATAGCTGTTTCTGGTATTGTGGCTTCCAGGAAACCAGAGCTTGACCTTCCTGTTGTGGATGTATTAAAAAATCCTGAGAAGCTTGCTGATATCCTTGACACTCCCGAATTCAAAGTCAAAACTATTCTTTCAAGATTACCTGGCATAAACTGCACAAAATGCGGAAGTAAAAGCTGTGCAGAGATGGCTGAGAAAATTTTCAGAAATGAAGCAGATTTTAAGGATTGTGTTGTTCTCAGAGCCGGAAAGGAAGTTGAGGTCTTTGTAGGTGGCAATGAGGTCCCTCTTGGAAATTTTGTGCAGGATTTTGTTAAGAATGTTGTACTCGGCATGGTAGATACTCTGAAAAAGACAGAAGTTAAACCGGGGGATGAAATAGTAATAAAAGTGAGGCTTAAAGATGATTAAGGATGGCTTTGGAAGGCCTATAACAAGTATGAGGGTAAGTATAACTTCAAGGTGTAATTTCTCCTGCCGATACTGTCATCATGAAGGTATGGCTGCTGGCTCAGAGAATGAAATGACTCCAGAAGAGATAAGGGAGATTGTTGCTATGGGAGTCAGGTTTGGTGTAAAGAAGGTTAAAATTACGGGCGGAGAGCCTCTTGTCAGAAAAGATGTTGTTGATGTGATTGATAGGGTGTCATCGATAGAGGGGATAACAGATTTATCTATTACCACCAATGGCTATTATCTTGAGGATTATGCAAGTGACCTTAAGAAGGCCGGTCTTGACAGGGTGAATGTTAGCCTTGATACTCTACGTCCGGACGTATTTAAGTGGATAACCGGTTCAGATACTTATGAAACTGTGATAAAAGGCATAGATGCTGCCCTTGAAGCAGAGTTAACGCCGTTGAAGATTAATGTCGTTGTAATGAAGGGAATAAATGATAATGAGATAAATTCCATGCTTAAATCTTACTCTGGCAGGGAAGTTATTGTACAGTTGATCGAGCTTGTGAAAAGCGACAGCAGTATGTTCAGAGATTACTACTTTGACCTTGATAATATAGAGGATGAGTTCAGGAAACGTGCTCTGGAGGTTCACGAGCGCAGGTTTATGCATGGCAGACGGCAGTACCTGCTGAATGGTGCAACGGTTGAAATTATAAAACCTATGCATAACTCTTACTTCTGTGCCCACTGCACAAGGCTCAGAGTAACAAGCGATGGCGAGTTTAAGCCCTGCCTGATGAGGAACGATAATCATGTCGACTTTCTTAAGATTCTTCGTTCAGGTGTAGATAAAAGGGAACTGGAAAAGCTGTTTGTTAAGGCAGTCATGAGAAGAGAACCCTTTTTCAAGCCCGGGAGCAAAGAGAGAGATATGGTTGAACTCAGAACAGAGTAAGGGAGCTTCCTGAATTTCAATAAACTTGCAGATACCTGTCGAGGATTTCCTGTTTTTCTATATATGCTATTCTCAGTGCAGAGGAAGCTTCCTGGGAGGATGCTGAACGCTCTTCCAGAAGGTTAAAGAAGCTGCCTGAGCGCATACTCTCTCTAATCTCGATAAGGCTCAGATTTATTACACTCTGGTTGTGCCTGAGCAGTTCCTCAATGCTCATGTCTTCAGGTGTTCTGTCTGAACATATTTTGCAGGAGCATGGAAGTTCTCTCATTTTGTTAAGTGGCATAGCTTCTCTCAGTGTGAGGTATTCTCTTTTTGAGGCAGCAATGTAAGCATACAGGTTGTCGAAGAGGTCAATGCCAAGGAAGCTCATAAGAGGTATATGCCATGGTTTTGCTCCAGGAATGTAAAGGATGGAGTTTGGATTAAGTTTTTCTCTCATATAGCTCAGAACTTCTACGAAAAGTCTGGGTCTTGAGATAAGCCTGTGCGCCCCTCCTATTCTAACAAGGCGTCTTTCTTTAAGATTATCAGCATATTCATTCCATAAGGCAAGAGATTTTCCGCCTCTTGCTGTTGTCCCGTATTCGGGATAACTTTCAGCAATCTCAATGTTTTTCTTCATTGCTTCTTTTATTAGAGTAGTGGGTGCATTAAAGCCAAAGTTGTAATCAGGAAGAATACCAAATTCATCTATTTCAAATTTTCTGAAGGCTGAACCATAGTTAATTATTGCATTCTTCTGTTTTTTTCTCTCTGTTATGTAAATCTGATTTGAAAAAGGAAGGTAGTCAAGGAATGAGAGGTAACAGGGGCTCAGGAGCTTTTTATTCTCAAAGTTGAGCTTTCCCAGTCTTCCTAAACAAAAGTGATTAATTGTTTCTATATGCATTGTATTATTTTGGATGGATAGGATAAAAAGATGATGGTATGGATAACTCTCATGACTGATTCAGTATCTTTTATACTTGCGATTCTACACCCCTAAAACGCTAACCTGTGTGGCTTACAAGATTGGTTGCACATGGCAATACCAGCACAGTAAAACACCGGATTTTTATAGAATTTGGTGTAAGAAGTTAATGTTTCCATAATATATAGGAATGCATTATATGGTGACTGCCCTGAATTGTCAGGGCTGATTCCAAGTAATGCAATATTAGGAGGCCGTATGGCCAATGATAATCATGGAGGCTCAAATTGATAGTTTGAGTCTGACTGAGGCTCGATAGTGGTGAAACCTGGTTAATAATGCTATTGTCAATTCCTAAGCAGGCACGTGCCTGCTCAATACCGGTTGATCCTGCCGGAGGCCACTGCTATTGGGATTCGCCTAAGCCATGCGAGTCGACCGAGCTCGAGCTTTTCGGAGCTTGAGCGAGGGGCGGACGGCTCAGTAACACGTGGGTAATCTACCCTCAGGTCAGGGATAACCCCGGGAAACTGGGGCTAATAACTGATAGGTGATGTGGTCTGGAAGGATACATCGCCCAAAGCTCCGGCGCCCGAGGATGAGCCTGCGTCCGATTAGGTTGTTAGTGGTGTAACAGACCACCAAGCCAGCGATCGGTACGGGCAGTGAGAGCTGTAGCCCGGAGATGGGGGCTGAGACACGGCCCCAGGCCCTACGGGGCGCAGCAGGCGCGAAAACTTCGCAATGCTCGCAAGAGCGACGGGGGGATCCCAAGTGCTCCTGTACTGCAGGAGCTTTTGTGGAGTTTAACCAGCTCCACGAATAAGAGCTGGGTAAGACCGGTGCCAGCCGCCGCGGTAACACCGGCAGCTCGAGTGGTGGCCGCTTTTATTGGGCCTAAAGCGTCCGTAGCCGGCCAGGTAAGTCCCTGTGTAAATCTTCAGGCTTAACCTGAAGAATTGCGGGGATACTGCTTGGCTTGGGGCCGGAAGACGTGGAGGGTACTCCGGGGGTAGCGGTGAAATGCTGTAATCCTCGGGGGACCACCAGTGGCGAAGGCTCTCCACGAGGACGGGCCCGACGGTGAGGGACGAAAGCCAGGGGAGCGAACGGGATTAGATACCCCGGTAGTCCTGGCCGTAAACGCTGCAGGCTTGGTGTTGCACGCTCTACGGGGGCGTGCAGTGCCGAAGCGAAGGCGATAAGCCTGCCGCCTGGGAAGTACGCTCGCAAGAGTGAAACTTAAAGGAATTGGCGGGGGAGCACCACAAGGGGTGAAGTCTGCGGTTCAATTGGATTCAACGCCGGACATCTCACCAGGGGCGACGGCAGGATGAAGGCCAAGCTGATGACTTTGCCGGACGAGCCGAGAGGAGGTGCATGGCCGTCGTCAGCTCGTACCGTGAGGCGTCCTGTTAAGTCAGGCAACGAGCGAGACCCGTGCCCCTAGTTGCCAGCACTTTCCTACGGGAAAGGTGGGCACTCTAGGGGGACCGCTGGCGTTAAGTCAGAGGAAGGAGCGGGCGACGGTAGGTCAGTATGCCCCGAATTCCCTGGGCCACACGCGGACTGCAATGGCCGGGACAAATGGTTCCGACTCCGAAAGGAGAAGGTAATCCCCAAACCCGGTCGTAGTTCGGATCGAGGGCTGTAACTCGCCCTCGTGAAGCCGGAATCCCTAGTAATCGCGTGTCATTATCGCGCGGTGAATATGTCCCTGCTCCTTGCACACACCGCCCGTCAAGCCACCCGAGTGTAGTTTGGGTGAGGTCTGGGTCATTGGCTCAGTTCGAATCTAGGCTACGCGAGGAGGGTTAAGTCGTAACAAGGTAACCGTAGCGGAAGCTGCAGTTGGATCACCTCCTTTGAAACCTGTGCTTTGTTAATCAGGCACCAAATCTATCGAGTCTCATTCAAAACATTCTTGATGTTAAAGCTATGGGTACCTGCACAGAAAGGGCCCGTAGCTCAGCTGGAAGAGCGTCCGGTTTGCAGCCGGAAGGCCCCGGGTTCAAATCCCGGTGGGTCCATTTAAAGTTATCAATTAACAAATACATACTTTGAGGCCCATAATCAGAAAGGTTATGGGTCGAAAAGCCGAGAGCTATAAGCTCATTGAGGCTCCGCATAGGTCTGGTTAAGCGTAATCTGAACTAGTGTCTAATTAGGCTAGGTTGCATTAAACCATCTGGGGGATGGCTCGGCTCAAAAGCCGATGAAGGGCGTGACAAGCTGCGAAAAGCTCGGGCGAGGTGCATGTAGCCATTGAACCCGAGATCCCCGAATTGGACTCCTGCACAGGCAAAACCTGTGCGCTCGGTAACGAGCGGGAACGCGGGGGAATGAAGCATCTTAGTACCCGCAGGAAAAGAAAGCAATGGCGATGCCGTTATTAAAGGCGATCGAAAGCGGCACAGGGCAAACTGAATCCTGCATGGAAACATGTAGGAGATGTGGTGTTGATATGTCCGCTGAACCCTAGTAAACTAAAGCCGAAGTGAGATGGAATGCTCCGTCTGAGAGGGTGAGAGCCCCGTAGGCGTATGTTTAAGGGTTCTGGACATGTCGAGAGTAGCACGGGTCGGATATCTCGTGTGAAGATGGGAGGCATCGACTCCTAACCCTAAATACTTTTTGAGACCGATAGTGAACTAGTACCGTGAGGGAAAGCTGAAAAGTACCCCCGACAGGGGGTGAAAAGAGCCTGAAACCAGGTGGTTATAGCCCGTAGTGGCGTGAAAGGGTAGAGTCTCTCTGAAGGAAAGTATCGTGAGGTACCTGTACGAAGAGAGAGGACCAGCGTCACTACATACGTTTTGAAAAACGGGGCGGGGACTCTATGGTCATGGCGAGGTTAAGGAGTATAACTCCGGAGCCGCAGGGAAACCAACAGGCCCGCAGCTCTTTATGAGCAAGGGGCGGAGTGCGAAAGTGCTCGGAGTCATGGCTGTGGGACCCGAAACCGGTCGATCTAGCCCAGGGCAGGGTGAAGCGTGGCGAAAGCCACGTGGAGGCTCGAACCGGTGCTGATATTCAAATCGCTCGGTTGACTTTGGGCTAGGGGTGAAAGGCCAATCAAGGCCGGTGTCGGCTGGTTCCTTCCGAAATGTGTCGAAGCACAGCTTGACTGGAGGTAGTTAGCGACGTAGAGATACTGATTGGGTGTTTAGGGGGCGAAAGCCCTCGGCATCCTGTCAAACTCCGAAGCTGCTAACGCCGTAGAAGGTCAAAGTGAGGGCGTGGGGGTAAGCTCCATGTCCGAAAGGGGAATAACCCAGCCTGAGGTTAAGGTCCGTAAGTGCATGCTAAGTGCCAAATAGGAAGGGAGTTCTTGGCCTAAGACAGCGAGGAGGTAGGCTTAGAAGCAGCCATCCTTTAAAGAGTGCGTAACAGCTCACCCGCCGAGGTCAAGGGCCCTGAAAATCGACAGGGTTAAGCATGCCACCGATACCTCAGAGAAGCGCAAGCTTATCTCGTAGGAAGGCGTCCTGCTAGGGTAGAAGCTGGGGCGTAAGTTCCAGTGGACCTTGCAGGAATGAGAATCCCGCCAGTAGTAGCAGCAAAGTGGGGTGAGAATCCCCACCGCCGTAGGGGCGAGGCTTCCTCGGCAACTATCGTAGGCTGAGGGTTAGTCGGTCCTAAGGACATGCACAATTTGACATGTTCGAAAGGGAAACAGGTTAATATTCCTGTACCTCTCAGGTACATGCGGCAACGCGAGCCTTTTTCCAGACGCTTTGGGCTAAGCCGAGCAGGGCTGTCACCCTGTTTAAGCGTATAAACGTGGGGAGTACCGTAATGGTGAGAACCAGGCGAAAGCGTGAACAGGCCTCTGTATAGAGGCTTCGGCTTATAGCTTGGAGCCCGTGAAAATGGAAAGAGGAAGGATCCTGAGAGTCCGTACCTAGAACTGACGCAGGTGTCTCTGGGTGAGAAGCCTAAGGCGCGTCGGAGAAACGCAGTCGAGGGAATTCGGCAAAATGGCCCCGTATCTTCGGTAGAAGGGGTGCCAGCTCTGTGTAAGAGCTGGTCGCAGTGACCAGGGGGCTCCGACTGTTTAATAAAAACATAGGTAATCGCAAGCCCGTAAGGGTGAGTACGGTTGCTAACTCCTGCCCAGTGCTGGTACGTGAAACCCCGGTTCAACGGGGTGAAGCGCCGGTAAACGGCGGGGGTAACTATGACCCTCTTAAGGTAGCGTAATACCTTGCCGCTTAATTGGCGGCTTGCATGAATGGATGAACGAGAGCCCTACTGTCCCCGACTGCGGTCCGGTGAACCTGTTATGCTGGTGCACAGACCAGCGACCCCCAACGGGTAAAGAAGACCCTGTGGACCTTTACTGCAGCCTGTCGTTGTGTTATGGTTGTGGATGTAGAGTGTAGGCAGAAGCCATCGAAGCCTGCTCGCCAGGGCAGGTGGAGGCGCCAATGGAACACTGCCCATCTACGACTATATCACTAACTGCTTTGGCAGGACATCGGTTGGTGGGCAGTTTGGCTGGGGCGGCACCCCCCTGAAAAGATATCAGGGGGGCTCTATGGTTGGCTCAACCGGGTCAGAAATCCGGTGTAGAGTGTAAGGGCAAAAGCCAGCCTGACTGGATTCCGCACAGCAAGGAATCCAGCCGCGAAAGCGTGACCTAACGAACCACCGAGTGCTCCTCGATGGGGCCCGGTGATAACAGAAAAGGTACCTCAGGGATAACTGAGTTGTCGCGGGCAAGAGTTCACATCGACCCCGCGGCTTGCTACTTCGATGTCGGCTCTTCCTACCCTGGAGGTGCAGCAGCCTCCAAGGGTGGGGTTGTTCGCCCATTAAAAGGGATCGTGAGCTGGGTTTAGACCGTCGTGAGACAGGTTAGTTTTTAACTGTTGGGGGTGTTGGTCGTCTGAGGGGAAGCAGCGTTTAGTACGAGAGGAACGGCGCTGCGTGGCCTCTGGTCTACCTGTTGTCCGACAGGGCATGCAGGGCAGCTACGCCGCAAGGGATAAGAACTGAAGGCATCTAAGTTCGAAACCCACCTCGAAAAGAGACGGCCATTTCTCAGCACGTTCAGTAAGTCCAAAGTGTTATAAAAGGCGCTTCGGGTTGACACTGGATGGAAAACCGGGGTTCGCGAGGACAACGGCTGCTGAGAACAAGGGCACGGGTAGAAGACCCGTTTGATAGGGCAGGGGTGTAAGCTGCAAGCCTTCGGGCGAGTAGTTCAGCCCGCTGCTACTAATTGCCCGAGGTAACCTAACCGAAAGGGCGCTAGTTCAGGCGTTAGATTAACCAGACTATTGCGGAGTTTTTACTCTAATGTTGATGATAACACAATGAGTCTGATTCCTTTATTTATCCTCAGTTGATGAGGGTTAATTGCCTTTTATTTATACCGTATCAGTATCCTTATAAGCGAGATAGCAGGTGGTGCCATAGTTAAACTTAAATATTTTGTTGATGTTGAACTTATAAAAAAATTTGAATGGAGGTTATGGAATGACTGGAAAAGGTATAGAGGCTATTAAGATTGAGGAGAATTTTGTTACAGAAGAACCTTATTATATGCCTGTTAGTAATGAAATAGAAGTTTTTGAAGCTGCTTTTAAGAACAAGTTACCTGTAATGCTCAAGGGTCCAACCGGTTGCGGAAAGACAAGATTCATGCAGTATATGGCCTGGAAACTGAAAAGGCCTCTAATAACCGTGTCATGCCACGATGACCTTACATCAAGTGACCTCGTGGGGAGATATCTCGTTAAGGGTGGAGAAACGATATGGATTGACGGCCCATTAACAAAGGCTGTAAAGGTTGGGGCAATATGCTATCTTGATGAAATTGTCGAGGCAAGGAAAGACACAACTGTTGTTATTCATCCTTTGACTGACGACAGAAGAGTTTTACCCATTGAGAAGAG
Organism: archaeon BMS3Bbin15; assembly: GCA_002897955.1. Lineage (NCBI taxonomy): Archaea > archaeon BMS3Bbin15. The sequence goes on along the minus strand of BDTY01000068.1, from coordinate 8,010 downwards.
AGGTGAGATTCTCAAAGCACCTGATGAGTTTCTTTTATCCATAAGCTACAACCCTGGCTATCAGAGTGTGCTCAAAGATTTGAAGCACTCTACAAGACAGAGGTTTATAAGCCTCAACTTTGAGTACCCTCCCAGGGAGCTTGAAATAGAGATAGTTATGAAAGAGAGCGGTATAAATAAGGAGACTGCAGGATATCTTGTTACTCTTGCAGAGAAGATAAGGAACCTTAAAGATAAAGGGTTAGATGAAGGTACCGGTACAAGAGCACTGATATATGCTGGCACTCTTATTCGGAGTGGGATTTCCGAGCAGCAGGCAGCTGAAGTTGCAATGGCAAATCCAATAACTGATGACAGTGATATGCTCAGAGCAATCAAAGAGTTAATAACTACAGTCTTCTAAGGGTGAGAAAGGTTGGTAAGCTTTGAAGATGTACGTTCTAACCTCTTTAAAATTCTTGGTCAGACATCTTTTGGAGAAGATGTTCTGGAGGTGAGATTTACAGGCTTTCACTATGCAAGAGGTATAGAGAGTATAGATGAGGCAGTTCCAGGATTAATGGAGCTGGATAATGAAATTCTCTCAGTAATCTACAGGCAGGGCGAGAATCTTGCCAGAAGAGATAAAGAAATGGCTTTTCACTTTTTCAAGACAGCTTCAGATGCAGTCAAAAACTTCAGTCTTGAAGACCTGAATAAATGGGTGGATATGGGTTTAGAAGTAGCTGACAATTATGGGGTTATTCCTGCGAGAAACTTTTTCAAAGGTATAACCAGAGAAACAATTGATAAGATTCACTCTCATGGTCTTGAATATGAAAGTGTTTCGAGAATACTTGAAACCTATATCATAGCGCTCAGCGGAGATACTCTGAAAATTCAGCCCGAGAGTATTTCCTACACAGACACAAGAACTCTTTTTCTGCCCTTTGAAATTAGTGATTTTGATGACAATGACCTTAACTTCAAGTTCTACAAAGTTATAGCTGCCCATAAATATGCTCAGATGCGATACAGAAGTCTTGACCTGAAGCTAAGCAGAATGAAAGACCTTGTGGAAGATATGGAGTCCAGATACTCGAGAGCAACCAGTTATGAAAAGGAAGGTCTTGAGAATTTTATCAATCTATTTCCAGAGAGCAGGCTGGCTCTGGATATATTCAACATAATTGAAAATGCCAGAGTTGAAAGAAACCTTAGAAAAGAATTCAGGGGTTTGGCCAGAGATATGGACATAATCCTGAAGAAAGAATGGGAGATGCGCATCAGTATTGATAAACTCCCTGATAAAGATGCTGTTGTTGAAGCTTTCAATCAGCTTTTAACCTTCGGTAAGGTCAAGGGCGAGATTAAAGGACATCTCAAGCCAGTTGTTGATAAAATTTATAATATAGCGAGAAAGACTCTTGAAAATGGAAAGTCTCACGTTGAGGATTCTGCAAGAACTACAGCAGAAATCTATGAGGTCATGGAGGAGAAGTTCTTTGGAATACCCTACACAGGTATGGATATACTGAAGTACAGGGGAGTAATAAAGCCTGAACAGGTGACAAGAGCAATAAAAGAGACAAAAAAAGAAATAGCTGAAAATATCAAAAAACTTATTGAAGATTTGAAGTTAGAGAAACCTCCGGATATAGATTCTGAACTGCAGCATAATATGAATGAAGTTCTCGACCCTTTATCTTATGGTGCACCTCTTGATTTTCTCTTCAAGATGGGTATTGAAGTTCCGGAAGAGCTTGAAGATGAACTTTTAAAGGAGATTGAGAAAAAACTTGGTGAGCTGGGTGAAATAGATGCAACTATGCTCATGAAGGTTCTTGATAGTGCTGGAAAGAAGCTAAGAGCAAATATTCAGGCAAAGATAACCGAATTTCAGGTTGAACTTACCGATGAAGATATTGCCGGGGCAATACTATATGATGAATGGGATTATAAAATAGCCAGCTATAGAGCTTCCTGGTGTGTCCTCAGAGAAAAGATGATGAAAAAGGGTAGCGACAAGTTTGTTGAGAAAACTATTGAAAAGAATTCATCTCTTGTTAATATGATTAAAAAGCAGTTTGAAATGCTGAGACCTGAGTATAAACGGCAATTCAGGCAGACTTATGGTGAGGAAATTGATATTGACGCCTTTATAGAGGCCTATGCAGATATGAAAGCAGGGGTTACGCCAAGTGAGAAGCTCTATATGAGAATAGACAAAAAGGACAGGGATATTGCAGTTGCTTTTCTTGTGGATTTAAGCGGTTCGACAACAGGCTGGGTTATAGATACCGAAAAGGAAGCTCTCGTACTGATGTGTGAAGCCCTTGAGATTCTTGATGATAAATATGCTATTTTTGGTTTCACTGGTAAGACAAGAAAGAAGTGTGACTTCTATATTATCAAGAGATTTGAGGATGATTATAACGAGGAGGTCAAACAGAGGATAGCAGGAATGGATGCCTTTGACTACACAAGGATGGGCCCACCAATAAGGCATTTAACAAAGATTCTAGAAGATACTCCCGCTAAAATTAAACTTCTCATAGTTCTAAGCGATGGCAAGCCCGAGGATTTTGATGAATACAAAGGTGAACATGGTATTGAAGATACAAAAAAGGCTCTTATGGAAGCCAAGCGCAAGCATATAAGACCCTTCTGTATAACTATCGATAATACAGCAAGAGATTACCTACAGAGGATGTTTGGTGATATTGGCTATATTATTATTGATGATGTAAGTAAGCTTCCCAGAAAGCTTCCCGAGATATACAGGAAGTTGACAACATAAGGAGGTTATATTTATGATGTCGAGAGACATTGAAGAAATCACAAATAAGGAGAGGGAAATAGGTAAGAATGCTCTGAAAACAAATATTACTGCTGCCCTTGCAGTTTCGGAGAGTCTTAAATCAACCCTTGGCCCCAGAGGCATGGACAAAATGCTTGTAACTGATGGCGATATAGTAATAACTGACAGCGGAAGCACAATATTGGAGCTTATGGAGCTTGTACATCCTGCTGCAAAAATGATGGCTGAGCTGGGGAAAACTCAGGGAAAAGAGTTTGGTGACGGCACAACAACAAGTGTTATAATAGCGGGAGAACTCCTGAAGAGAGCTCTTGAGCTTGTTGATATGGGTATACATCAGGGCATTATCTCTTCTGGCTATAAAACTGCTCTAAGCAAGTCACTTGAGTTTCTTGATAGTATAGCTATGGAGCTTGAACAGAAGGATATTGATAGCATAGCTCTCACCATGCTCAGAGGTAAGATAACTGAGACAGATATTAGATTTGTTTCAACTCTGGCAAATGCTGCTGTAAATCTTGTTAGAGGTGATAAAGATAGGATTTATATAAACTACCGCACAGGTGGTGGCATTAAAAATAGTAATGTTTTTGATGGAGTTTATATTGACCTGGGAAAAAGGGTTCATCCCTCAATGCCCAGAAAGGTAAAAAATGCCAGAATTCTGCTTATAGATAGAGAGTTTGACCTGGTTAAACCTAAACACACCAAATTAGATATAAACTCAGTCCAGAGTTTGAATGAAGTGGTTGAATACAAGAAGAAAGTTATGAGGGCTGCTGTAGGGGTTATAGCCAGATCCGGTGCAAATGTGGTGCTATGTTCTAAAAATATAGCTGAAGAGGCCATGTTTTTCATGGCAAAGGCTGGAATTCTTGGTGTGAGGGATGTTGAGAAGAAGGTAATGCAGCATATTGCAGAGGCAACAGGTGCAAGAGTTCTTATCAATGTAAATGAGGTCTTACCAGATGTTCTCGGCTATGCTGGCTATGTTGAAGAGAGCAAAATTGGCAATGAAGAGATAATGTACATAAAGAAACCCAGATATCCCAACAGGGTAGCTTCTATATTCATAAGAGCTGGGAATGAAACCCTTGCCCTTGAGCTTGTGAGAAAGATGAAAGAGCTTGTGGAAGTTCTCTGCAGAGTAGCATATGATAAAAAAATACTCCCTGGTGGCGGTGCCACGGAATTAGAGCTTGCTGAAAGGCTCAGGATATTTTCAAGAAGAGTCCCGGGTAAGGAGCAGCTTGCAATTAAAGCATTTGCAGAAGCTCTTGAAGAAATTCCGAAAATTTTAGCAAAAAATGCTGGAATCAATCCTATCGATATACTTGCAGGTATAAGGCGGGGGCATTATGCGGGTTTCACAAATGTCGGTTTCAATGCTGTAACCAGGAAGGTTAGCGATACTGTTGAGCATCACATATTTGACTCCTATGCGGTTAAGAGGAATGCTATAATTTCTGCAACAGAGGTTGCAAGCTTAATAGTGAGAGTTGACGATGTGTTTATGAATAAAGATAGCAAGGTTGTGATGAAGCAGGAGCCGGAGCCAGAACCCCAGCAGATTGTCGAACCTCCAATAACACCTCAGGGCAAGTTTGACCTGAAGTATGCCCTTAAAGGGCTGAGGTGATTCAACATATCCTTGGAACAGGGTCGGCCAGAGGGCGCTCAAGAATTCTTTTTCCGCCGACCTCTGTTTTCATTATAACTCTTTTTAAATTTTCCTCAGTAGCCTCGCCAATAATCTCAGCATTCCTCCCCTGGGGAAGTTTTCTTATTTCAGATAGCACATCTTCAGCCTTTTCCTGAGAAACAGCAAGAATAGCTCTGCCTTCACAGGCAACTGTTAATGCATCAATACCGAGAAGCTCTGAAAGGGCCTTAACCTCTTCTCTGATTGGTATTCTATCTTCTTCTATAACTAAATCTACACCAGCTTTTTCAGCCCATTCATTCAGAGCATTGGCAAGACCACCTCTTGTAGGGTCCTTGGCAGCATGTACACCGCCTGCTTCAACTGCTTTACTGATTACAGGCAGGACACTTCCAACATCTGATATTAAGTCTGTGGTAAAGCCTTCTCTGTAGCTTAAAAGCGCTATTCCATGGTCACCCACAGTACCGGATACAATTATCTTATCACCTGGCTTTACGCAGGAGTCGGCCAGAACCTTATTCTTCGGTGCTATTCCTATACCTGTGGTAGCAACAATAAGCTTGTCAACTCTTCCTTTCTCAATTACCTTTGTGTCACCACATATAACAAAGGCATTGTTCTGCCTCACAACTCTGTTCATTGAATCAAGGATTTTTCCAAGCTTATTACTGCTGAAACCCTCTTCAATCACAAGATTACAGCTCAGAGCAATAGGCTTTGCTCCCATTACGGCAAGGTCATTAATTGTACCACAGGCTGCAAGCTTTCCTATGTCTCCACCTGGAAAAAAGAGAGGTTTTACAGTATGGCTGTCACTGGTAACAACCACCTCGTAGTTCTCAAGAGTAATACTTGCGCCATCATCAAGGTCCTCGAGATTCACACTACCAAGAGAGGAACTCTCAAAACTTCCAAGAACGAACTCCTTTATAAAGTCCTCCATTATCTTTCCGCCAGCCCCATGAGCATTTGTGATTTCCATAATTTACCTCATGGCTATACTATTAGCCAAGGTATATTAAATTTTGTAACTTACTTCGTTATGCCTGTCTTCTCAAGACATATCTCAAAGTCTTTTCTTGAAGGGTTCTGGTCCTCAAGGATTGTGTATCGAGAAGGTCTTATGTTTTTAGCATGCATAAGAGCTTCAATCATCTGCTCTTTTGTTAATCCAATCTCTCTGGCAGTGGTTGGAGCAAGAATCTTTTCAAGAGAGTACTTAATAAGTTCCCAGTCACCCTTACCATAGTAGTGCTGATGGAGGTACTCCATGATTATAGTACCTATACCTACCTGCTCGCCATGAGTGCCTTTCCCATAGCGCAGATAGTCAAGAGCATGGCTGAACTTATGTGCTGACCCAGAAACAGGTCTCGAAGTGCCATACATGGTTATAGCAAGACCCCCGAGAATTAATCCTCTAACCAGGAGTTTAAGATAATCAAAATCTCTAAAATCAAGCTCTTTGGCACTTCTAAGTAATAGCATGGCTGGCATGGTTGATATGCTTGCCACAATTTCGTCATAATCCTCATCTATTTTCTGAACGCCAAGTAGCCAGTCCTTAACTTCCACAAGGTTTGAGACCAGGTCACCGTAACCTGACCTAAGAAGCCTGACAGGACTTTTTCTTATAATATCGAGGTCAGCGATAATTGAGATTGGAGATGCTGCCTTTATTGAAATTGGCATTCCCTTCTCTTTGAAACTGGCAAGAGGTGAGGCTATGCCATCATGGGCTGCATTGGTGGGCACATTGATTAGAAGTGAATTTGAATGGTATGCAACAACCTTTGCAACATCCAGTATCTTCCCTCCTCCCACACCAAAAACAGCGTCATAATCACCAAAATCTCCTCTTATTTCCTGCTCGATTTTCTTTGCAGCCTCTCTGGAAGCTGTTTTAACAATAAATTTATTTGTTCTGCACTCCCCACTACTTGTCAGAAGTTTTTCCACAGTGATGCCAGCTATTTCATTTGTTTTAATACCGGTGACAACCACCACATTCTTTAAGTCATATCTATTTACGGCCTTTGAGATATTTTCAAGTGCATTTCTATGTATTCTCACATCTACCGGTAATAGAATCTGTTTGAAGTGTTTCAAAATCATGGCATCACATCTGTTTCATTGAGTACATCATCCTGTGAAATACAGTTATAAATCCAAAAGCTGAAAGGAATATAAGAAGATAATAAATCTGTCCCAGAAGTACGCCGATTACAATTGCCAAAATTCTGAAGTCTCTTGTGGCAATCCCAACCTGACATTCAGCGCCAACAGCCTCTGCCATTATTCTTGTCACACTCACAAGAAATGTGCCAGCTATTGCAAGAGTTCCTACAAACCAGTATGCAGGATTCAATGCTATAAGGGCGATTATTAAGGCTACATCAACAAACCTGTCGAGAACTCTATCAAGATAAGCTCCCTTTTTTGTTATTCTGCCTGAAAGCCTTGCAAGGTCACCATCAGTACAGTCAAGTATCTGGGAAATTAAAAGCAGGACAACTCCGTAAATTGCTTCTCCTGTAGCAATCATATAAGCTGCAAGAAATCCAATGAAAGTTGAGATGAGGGTGATAGTACTGGGTGAGATACCTGTGGGTATCAATAGTTTCGCTATAGGTACAGAAAATCTCCTATACACATAATAAGTCAGGGGGTACTTCAGTTCCATTTGAACAACCTTTAAGCGGTTCTCAGACATAATCAGCTTTTAAATTTGTTTGTTACAATATAAAATAGGCTAATAACTCCCGCATCCATTGTATGAGAAGTTTAATCACAAAAAATATTATTGTAGTTCATTCTGAGCATTTAAAAGTGAAAGTTATGAAAGCAGTCGTACTTGCAGCAGAAATAGGTAATAGAATGGAAAATTATACTGAAAACACTCCAAAAACACTGATTCATGTAGGCAAAAAACCTATTATCTCTTATATACTTGAAAGTTTTGCTTCTAATGGTATTAAAGAAGTTATTATAGTAACTGGTTTTCAGGAAGAGAAGATTAGAAAGCTTGTTGGAGATGGTTCATCCTGGGGTCTTAGAGTTGAGTATGTCCATAATAGAAAATTTGATACTACCAATAATATATACAGAGTTTTAGGCATAAATGATATTTCCTCTTGAAATTCTCAGAAAAGCATCTTTTTCATTCCATTGTTTTTTTTCTGAATCAAAGTTGCTGTAAATTCTTCTAAAAGCACTACTTGACCTTATCAGGCTAAGTTCTCCAATCTTGTATGCAGTCAGTGCATTAAGTTGGTGCAAAATCTCCCCCATCCCGATAAAAATGTATGCCCATATTTTACCTTTATGTGGCATCATTGTCAAGGCATAATTGTAATCCATGCCAAAACGTCTCTCTATCGCCGTCCTGGCATTATGTAACTTATCTAGATAAGGCCATATTTCCCTGGGAAGATATTCACCCCGGAAGTGATGTCCATTTGGTGTCACTATTACTTCTCCAATAGCATTATCTCTGGCATGGATGATTGGTATTTTGCCAGAATCCAATATTATCTGATTGTTT
>BDTY01000067.1 GCA_002897955.1 archaeon BMS3Bbin15 | reverse complement strand
GAAGGAAAGGCCGGAATAAAAGAGCCGGAGGTATTTTACGATCCATTCACAAACAAAGCGGCAACAGAAGATTATCCGGAAGAAACATTGCCGGAGAGGACGATTCTCCTTAAATCAGGCCAGGAAGTATTATTTGACAGAGATACAAAACAGCCGATAATAACAGGGAGCCAAAAGGAGATATATACGGTGTATGGAGTGGATATAGAACTCGTAATTAATCCGGGCATAACACTGCTCAGTGAAGACGGCTATACACTATCAGACACAACATTCATATACAACATCCTGCCGTATAATGAGGCCGATCCGGAGTCTGAAAACAATTACAAAGCTCTCGCGGCAGACATAGACCTTTTTGAAATAGACGATAACAACAATGAATCATGGGTGGGATATTTAATTGGCGACAACACAAAAGGAAAAGGCGCGGCAGTTGCGGTAGCAGGTTCTCATTTTGACATTAACAAAAAATACGAGGCGGAAGTCGTGCTTAACAGGGGTAGTGATGCTGAGATACGGGGGGGAGGAGATACCGTTGAAACTCGTTTACTTTAAGATAATAAAACCTAAAACAGATGAGGAAATACTTATCAAAAATGACAGTTCAGGTAACCCTCAAATGCCTTCTTTAATAGCAGAAGTTACACTTGAAGGTGCAGGCATAGATCCAACAATGATTGACACACTGCCGATATGCTGGAAAACACAAGTAGAATACATAGTCAATACCAAAGTTAAGAAAAGAGCAAGAAAAGGATTAGACCCTGAAGGAGCGGGAGAAGGCAAAGACGGGTTTTTAATCCCTGTTCCAGCCCCTGATGATCCTGCAAAAGACTGTATCGAAAGAGAAGGTTCAACATTTGTTATAGATGACGCTGGTAATAGTGGTGCAAAATGGGGAGATAACTTTGGAGGAGGGATACTTGAGATAACGGCAAAAACAAAAATAAATAATATAGAGATTTCTAATACATATAAGGGGAAGATAGAGGGAGAGACTTTCAGCGACACATTCAAAAGTCAGATGACATCCTATCTTGAGAACCCTGATGCAGACCAGACAACCCCGACGATAAGGAGTCAGGTGGGGTATGGCAAGTTCTTCAGAGTCATTGCATATATCGAGGCGAGGCACAGGCATTTTTATCCATCAATCTATGGAGAACCTAATGGAGCGATATATCCAAGAGAAAATGAACTTGGAGACGGAGGATTTGGAGTGATGCAATTGACAGACCCAATACCGACTTATGAGCAGATATGGAACTATAAGCTGAATATTGATGCAGGAGTTGAGTTGATAAGGAGTAAATTAGAGCAGGCCCGGGGTTACCCCGAATTTGTTAGAACAATTGGTTGTACTACACCACCACAAGGGGATACCTATTTTTGCCGACCGATCCAGAAGAAGTATCCAGATGCAACAGATTTCAATTCTTATGAGCTAAGAATGGATACTTACTCTCTCTATAACAGTGACTGGCATTATTGGAAGTGGATAGTAATAGATGAGAAGAGAGGAATCAAAGGGTGGCAATCGAGACATCCAAAGGGCAAGGCTCCCAAGATAACAGGTTCTTATTACGCAGATGAGGCAGAAAAGATAGAAAAAAATCCACCAAGTGATTTTTGAAAAGGAGGCAATCATGAACATAGTAAAGCTTATAAGTTTTAGTTTAATGCTTATTTTAGTATCTTACACTCAACAAAGTTTCGCCAAAACATATGCATATCTAATAGGAACAGATGGAAAAGTTACAAAGATTGATGCGGATGCCGACACAATTGTTGCTAATTTGAAGATAGAGAAATCTTCCTATGTTCAGAGTGGAGAGACAAGTGTTGTAGCAGATAAAATGAATAACCATCTATTTGTAGTAACAGGACGACTAACACCCTATATCTATGTATATGATTTAAAGAAATTAAAATTTATAAAAGACATAGGGATAGAGAGTGCAAACCCTGATGTTGATATTTTAATATCACCAAATAGAAATCAACTCTTTATAAATTGGTTTGTAAAAGAAAAAGGAGGTTGGGTATACGACCTTTATGATGCGGAGAGTTTATCCAGAATTAAAAGATTTAGTGTAGGCGAATTCGTATGGGGACCAAAAACAACATTTTCACATGATGGAGGCACGATTTATGTCTATAATGGAGCGACTGACAAGATTCAAATCTATGAGACTACAAATTTTACCCTATTAGACTCTATTGATCTTAATACTATCTGGAAAACGAATGGTTATCTGTCGGGGATAGAAGATTCTATAAATGAGAAAATATTGATACGTGAAACCAAAATAGTTACTCAAGATTCTCCTCCTGAAGTTACATATTTTGTTTACGATCTTAAAACTAAAACCTCATCTCCTAAAATCATCACAATTGTTGCTGGTGAAGCAAAACTTTCTTTAGATGGAGCAAAAATTTTTATACATGATGAGGATAGCATTTGGAGTGAGGATAAGAGCTATGTTATGTATCATAAAAGTCTTGGGCGTCTTTACGTTTACGATATTGCAACTGGAAAAAAATGGGGTTTTATTCAATTCACAGTTGATAGGGAGAGTGATATTTTAGGGATACATCCTAATGGTAATAAGGTGTACATGAAAGGTGATATTCAGGGGAATAGAAGTCTGATAGTGATGGATGTAGTAAAGTTACAGGTATTAAAGACACTGAGAATTTCAGAGAACATTTTGTTCATGATTTTTTATGAGGAATGATTTTATGGTAGCGATGAGTTTGTAAAAGCATGAGAAGAGTAGTTTGAAAAAGAGAAGGTGAGGAGAAAATGAAAAGAATGGGAAGTTCAAACCTTCAGGAATCATTTAAAATGAGAAAGAAAGGATATCTAAAATGACCAAAAGGTTAGTAATCTTTATTTTTCTCATATGTATTCTGCCTGCCCTAATTTATGCCGCTGTTACTGATTATCTAATATTAGAAGATATAGGTACATACAAATTATTCACTGGAATCACTGGAAGAGTCTTTAGTGGCCCACCATCAAAGTATTCTCAGACTGCTACAGGAGGAATATTAGATGCTGCTGGTCACTTTTCAGAAAATGATCAGAGTTATGAAGCTTCTTACACAACAATAGGAAGTAAATGGCCATTTATTAAAGTAGAAGTCACCCAGCATGCTGGCTCTGACTCAGACAAATGGTTGTTGCATGAGGTGGAGAAGAGTTTCAGGACATATTATGGAATCCCGGGTGATCCTTATGCAATGCGTGTGATAGATGGGAATACAATTATAGTGTATGGTTCAGCAGGCTGGGCATACAGGTGGGTAAGTGGAAATAAAGTGATTCAAATATCATATTATGACTCACAAATGGAAAAGCCTGAGCCTTTAGAAGTAGTAAGCGCTTACCTTGCCAAACATCCATCAACATTAACCCCAATAACCTCTGCTGATTTAAGAACAGATACCAACAAAACCAAATGGATCAAAGACGAAATGGATCGCAGGCTGTGGCTGTGTGACAAGTGGTTTTATCAATTGCAGTTGCAAAAGGCAGAGCTTAACAAGGTGCTTCGGGAATCAGTAGACAGTATGAATGTCTTTCTGGATTACAGGGAGAAGTATTACGGGATATCTGCAACAGATGAGAAGAAATTGCTTGGGGAATACTTACAGGCAAATGACGGCACAGCGATAAAGAACAAGCTGGCGGAGTATAAGGCATGGTGGAGTGAGAATAAGGATAAGGCGATCAGCCTTTAAAAACAGTTCTGAGTTCTGAGTTCTGAGTTCTCAGTTCAAAAGTAAGAAAACAAGGATTGAGAGGATACGGAAGGTTGTGGAGGAGCAGCCTTTGCTTTCTGCGCCAATCCACGAAGGGGCAGAAAGAGAAAATAAATTCAGAAAAAGCGGGTTTAGCCACGAATGAACACATATGGAGAGAAAACAGGATTCAGCTATAGATTAACGCAGATGATCGCAGCTTTTATTTATTCAAGAAAATGTCAACCTGTCAGAATTGACAGGTGACGGCAAGTGGAAAAGCAGTTACAATATTTAACTTTTTCAGGATAAATCTTTCTACAATTTAACTAATCTATATTAAGGAGAAGCATTGACTCTTTTCAGAGCATTAATTTTCCTCATCACTATTTCCATACCATTACAAGCTCTTGCCTTAGATGCGGGCATTGAGAACGACTTGCAGAAAGACCTTCAGCAAAGCAAAGTTATACTCGAAAGAACAGAGGCAAAGATCAAATCCCTTCAACCCGCAGACGCCGATATAAAAGCCCTTATAAACAATCTGGAAAACATAAAGGCATCTCATTTGTTGCTTCAGGAGAGATTCAGGGAAAGACAGGAGACAGTAAAGACCCTTGGCTCTAAAGCAGTAGAGAGGCAGATGAAGATGCTGGAAGGCTACAGCAAGGCGCTTGAAGAATATATAAATCTTGTAGAGAGCCTCGCGGAAGATAGTAGACAGCAAACAGTAGACAGTATACAGCAGCTCAAAACCCTCCTTGATAAAATTATTTATAAAAAGAAACATCCAATTCTGGGAAGCCTTCCTTATAAAAACCTGAATTATCCTGCAAAAGAACCTGATTCATCCATTTCCATAAAACCTGCCTACAAAGGCGGCAATAAAGAAGTCAGCCCTGATGACCTGAAAAGCACCCCTGAAGCCCCGGTATCAGAAGAGATAACCACCCTTGCCCAGAGCTTAAACTGGAATCCTGTTTTGATATACGAATATGTAAAAAACAACATAGAGACAGAATGGTACTGGGGATGCATGAAAGGGGCAGAGGAGACATTAAGGCAGGGAAGAGGCAATGATTGCGACCAGGCAACACTGCTGACAGCCCTGCTGAGGGCATCCGGGTTTCCAACGAGATATGTAAGGGGAGTAATAGAGCTTGAAGCGGATAAACTAAAGAACCTCACAGGCATAGATGATGAATTAAACATAGCAGAATTTTTGCAGAAGGCGGGAATACCTTTTGCGCCTGTTATCAAAGGCGGAAAGATAGGCGCATTTGAAATAGAGCATCTCTGGGTAGAGAGCGAGATACCCTATTCAAACTACCGTGGAGCAATAATTGACGAACACGGGAAAACATGGCTGGGTCTCGATACAAGCATTAAAGTAACAGGTTATGAGTACAATCATGCAGCAGACATTCCACAGGAGATTTCACTGGAGAATATCAGAGACGATTATCTTTCCGCCATACAGACGCAGACACCTCTGGAATATGTCCAGAGTTATCTGAACACTGAACTGGGAACGTTGAACTCCGGATTAACATATGATGATTTGTTAATGACAAGAACTTTAATCCCCGAAGTCATGAACATACTTCCTGCAAGCATGCAATACGTCCAGAAGACAATAACCGGTGAATACACGGAGATTCCAGATGAGCTAATGCATAAAGTAAGATTCAGAGCCACTGATACAAATGACTCAGAACTTCTGAACTCAGAACTCAGAACTT
>BDTY01000066.1 GCA_002897955.1 archaeon BMS3Bbin15 | reverse complement strand
AATAAAATTGATACGGAGATAATTGGTAAGTTGAGGAAGAAAAGAAATAAAAAGGAAATCCGATTAGATGAAAAAACAAAGAGTTTTCTTGAGAAAATCAAGTTTGATATTGAAAAAGAAGGCTCCATTAACAAAAAAGATATCAATTATCTAACGGGTGGTTGGCTTGAGGAGTATGGATACAATCTTGTACGAGGATATATTCAATTAGATGACGATAAAATAGGATTGAATGTCCATATTTCACATGACAAAACCCAAAATGAATTTGATGTAATGTTCATTCATGAAAATATTTTGTATGTCATTGAGTGTAAAACAGCATTGAAAGATGGTGAAAAGAATCTGCTGAACGATACGCTTTATAAATTATCTGCATTAAAAAAAGATTTCGGTTTGAATGCGGAGGGCTATCTTTTTACGTTAGATGACAAGTTGAGGGACTCAAAAGGTGAAATAAAGAAAGATTATGAAAATCGTTCAAAATTGTTGGGAGTGACATTAGTAGACAGGGCAATATTAAGTGATAGAGAAGAGTTGAATAAAATATTTGATAGGATAAAAGGGGATGTAAAAAATGTATAAAATAGCAAAACCGTTTTTTATGGTTGTGGAAACTCCGCTTCATGCGGGAAGTGGAACAGAATTGGGTATAGTTGATATGCCTATCCAGCGAGAGCGACATACGGATTTCCCTAAAGTGGAAGCATCTGGATTAAAGGGAAGTATTAGAAGTGCATTTGACAACGAAACAGAAGAAATAACCGTTGGCAACAAAAAAGTAGATGGCTCTAATAGAAAGGATACAATTTCCCTTGCGTTCGGTCCTGAAGAAGGAGATGCCCATGCTGGTGCATTGGGCTTTACAGATGCCCGTTTGTTGCTGTTTCCTGTAAAATCTATGAAAGGCGTTTTTGCATGGATTACATGCCCTAAGGTTTTAGATAGACTTAAGCGTGACCTTGAACTTGCAAGAATAAAGGAAACGGATATTCCTGACAGACCAGATGAAAAAACCGCACCGAAAGATTGCCAGTTATTTATCAAGGACAACAAAATCGTGCTTGAGGAATACACTTTTGAAATAACCAAAGACACTAACGGGAATGACACATGTTCAAATTTCGCTGAATGGCTTTCAAAGAATGTGATCCCAGATGGAAATGAATATAGTTACTTGCGGGAGAAGATAAAGAAAGACGTTTTAGTATTGCCAGACGCTGATTTCCGGGATTTTGTAAATCTTTCTACAGAAGTCATAACGAGAACGAAAATCAATAACAAAACTGGAACTGTTCAGACTGGTGCTCTATTTACAGAGGAATATCTGCCAAGCGAAAGCATTCTTTACTCTCTGGCATTGGCAACCCCGATATTCAAGGAGGAAGATAAGGGTATTTTTGCTCAAAACGGTAAAGTCGAAGAAGAGCTGGTAATGGAGTATTTCACCAACGGACTGCCTGAGGTAATTCAGATAGGCGGCAACGCAACCATTGGTAAAGGTATAGTAAGAACAAAGGTGTGGAGAGATGAAAATGCCAGATAATAGAAGCAAGGTAAGCACGATGAAAGGTCTGGAGCAGGGACGGGCAAAGTTCGCTTATGATTGTGCAAAAAAGGGAAGTGAAATTGAAAAGAGGAAAGAATATAAATCCTATGTTAAGAAAATTCCTATGCTAATAAAGACGAATGGACTTGGGGCAACTTTTGCATTTATCAAATCAAAAAGCACTAGTGATAAAAAGAAAGCAGGATACGCTTATCAATTGATCTACAACCAGACGAAAGATTGGCTGAAGAACGATAATAAGAGATTACTGAATATTGGTAAAGATGATGACCTAGTAGAGAAAATCATATCTCTTGATTCTGTGGAATATCGTACAGTTACTATTGAAGTTCTAGCATTTTTTAACTGGCTCAAAAGATTTGCAGAAGGGCTAATAGAGGAGGAGGCTGGAAATGAGTGAAAGGGGAATAATTTATGTTAATAAAGCTAAAAAAGGAGGATATGTAGCCAGAGTACACTTGGATAATGGCAAAACAAAAATAGATGTGCCGCTTGGTTATCAAATGGATATGTCTTCAAATAAAAAAGCATGTGAGATAGAAAGAGAAAAGGGACAGATTACAAAAATAATCGTTAATGGAAAAGAGCTTCCTAAAAATCAGAAGTTTAGTAAAGGCCATAGTATCAATGATAAAAGTCGAAACCATATAGCGAAAGCCGTTTCTGATATATTTAATATAGACAATACAAAACTCCCGAGTGATACAAGAATTGCACTACAATCATTTAAAGGGAAGGATATTGAAAATTATAGCTTATTGTTAAATAAAGCATCTCAATTTTATGATAATGATAAATTCAAATTTTTTGAAGTGGACAGGAAAAAAGGGATTGTATTAAATGTCCAGCCAGATTATTCAAAAATAGATATAAAAGCAATAGCAGAAAGACATAAGAAAAATATAGAAAAATTAAACATAGATATAAAATCAATTATTCTTAAACCCGACTGGCGTCTCATAGTTGGTCTCGGTAACGAATCCGTTTATGAAACGTCAATGACACTGCATCATATTTATGGAATTCCTTACATTCCGGGGAGTGCGATTAAAGGAGTTGTTCGAAGTTATATTATCACAGAGAAATTTGGAAGTGATGAAAAAAAAGCATTGAAGGAAGACCAAGGCTTTTGTGATATATTCGGGTGTCCTAAAGAGAGTTTTTATAATGAAAGCAGACAGGGAAAAATCAGTTTCTTTGATGCTTTACCACTATCTAAACCAACAATCAAGCCAGATATTATGAATCCACATTATGGCACTTACTATTCTGATTCTTCGGGAAATGTTCCGCCTGCCGACGATCATAGTCCCAAGCCAATTTTCTTCTTAACAGTAAAAGATGCGGAATTTGAATTCATAATTGGAATAAAAGAAAAAGATAATACTGCTATCCAGAAGGGGATATTTGAAGATAAGTACCCATTGGAAGCTGGATATGAATGGATGAAAAAGGCCTTGAATGAACATGGCATCGGTGCAAAGACCGCTGTTGGGTACGGATATCTACAGTGAACTGTAAAGCAATAAAGTAGATAGAGTCCCCTCATACAGAATAGACGACCAGAAAAAAACAGCCTTTAAATTTTTGTCCTTCTGGGAATTGTCAGTCTATTCGTAGATATAACATACGAAGGAGCAAGGAGTAATTTCCTCTACTTGGATTTGCTGGTTACTGGCAACTTGCGGCCTTCTTTATTATTTCAGAACGAATAGGGAAAGGAATCAGAACCCCGGCAAGAGATACAATACTGTCCAATGCCACAAAGCATGTGGGCAGAGGATATGATATTTCAATAAGGGATTTAATTCTATTTGTAGTTGTGATGGTAGTAATTTCTGCTTTATTCCTGATTAAAAAAGTAATTTCACCTGTTGTAAAGAATAACTGCCTTGACAAGCTATTCGAATAAATCCCTCAAATAGATATGCACCTTACCAAAATTTCCTCCATAGTTACCTGCTGTAATCTTCTTTACTCCCTGAATCTTAACAGCAGCCTCTATTCCAGCCTTCATCGCCCTTTTTACACTATCCTCGCTTATGCCATCTATTACAACCTCTGAAACAGCTCCGATTTCAGAGCTTAAAGCAGAGCCTTCAACCTTATCCTTTAAAGTTGGACAGAACTTCTCATTGGTTGTTGCATGCATAAAACTATACTTTTTTGAGCCTACCTTCGAACCACTCCCGACTATGCCACCCGGGAAAGGTGTGATAACGCCTTCTATGCCATCAATAGCTTCAACAGCAGCCTCTGCAGCTAAAAGAGCCGAAGCCTGTGTCTGAGCAAGAATTATAAGATTGCCGCCCGCAACTCCCTTACCCACAGGAAGGTTTTTTTCAATCTCAAACTCACCCATCATTAAGGGCACTGCTATAATTTCTCTCCCATAACTTTCTCTGACTTCCTCATAACCATCGCCAAAAAACTTCATCTTATAGCCAGTATCTATGCTTTCTCTACCTTCACCTATGGCAAAAACCCTTGCCGTCGGCGAAGTTAAAACACACTGTCCTATTCTGTTTATGAGGTCAGTTTCAAGCTTCTTCCTGATTGCAAATATAATAACTCCTACACCTGGCCTTCCATCAGGTGTTTCTGCTGGCGAATAAAAACCCTCAATTCCTGCCTCTGAAGAACAGCCTATCATTGAAGTTCCGAAACCTGTTGCCTCTCTTGCAGCCTCAAGAACCCACTTTTTATTTATGGCTGTAATCAAGAACCTGGAATACCAGAGTTCAAAAGCCTCTGCAAAAGTATTATCAATCTCAACACCATGAAGTTTCACAAAATCACTTCCCGAAGATTTTACTCCATCTTTTATCAATATGTGCCTGAATTTCTGCAATACGCTCGTCAGTGAGATGTTTGAATCTCTTCTGCATTTTCAGATACTCCCTGACAGGAACTTTCCTGGAGGGCTTGTAAGTAACCTTTGCATCTCCATCTTCAATTTCATAGAGCACCCACATACCTGAATCAACTGCCTTCCTGAGAACCTCGATACTCTTCTCATTGGGTATTCCCCAGCCGGGTGTACAGGAGGCATGAACCTGAATATATGCCGGACCTTCAACACTGAGAGCCTTCTTCACCTTCTCCATATAGTCAAGAGGAAAGGCAGCACTGGCAGTGGCAACGTATGGTATGCCGTGAGCAGCAACTATACTGGGCATGTCTTTCTTTAAAGTTTTATTTCCATAACTCACCTTTCCGGGGGGTGAGGTTGTTGTACTCGCTCCGTATGGTGTTGAGCCTGAGCGCTGTATGCCTGTGTTCATATAGGCTTCATTGTCATAGCAGATATAAAGGAAGTCATGCCCTCTTTCAAGAGCACCGCTTAAAGCCTGAAAACCTATATCAACTGTCCCACCATCTCCAGCAAAAGCTATAACCTTTGTTTTATCTTTTCTGCCCAGTGCCTTAAGAGCTGCCTCTACACCACTTGCAACTGCTGCAGAATTCTCAAATGCAACATGTATCCATGGTATCTCCCAGGCAGTTTCCGGATAGGGCGAACTTATAACCTCCATGCAGCCTGTAGCCTGTGTTGCAATAACCTCTCTACCAGAAGCCTTAAGAGCAAGTCTTATGGCAAGAGCACACCCACAGCCTGCACAGGCTCTATGTCCCTGAGCAAAAAGCTCCTCCTCATTAACTTCCTTCACATTCTGTCCGAACTTGAAACACCTGCTGGCACTCAGACTTGCCTCACACACTTCTCTGCACTTAACATAACTTGGAATGTCAGAAACAACCTTCATAGACATTTGGGCAATGAAACCCTCTCTCTTAAGAGAAGGGAGGAATTGCCCTACCTCACTTAGTTTAGAATTGTATTCCTTTCCCATATTTTACCAACTCCACTTTTTTAACATTAATATCAAAGAGTTTCCCTACTTTATCTACCAATATGATATATTTACCATAACTATGAACACCTTTCACTTTACATAAAAATTCAATATATTTTACTAAATCATGGGGCTGTAATTTATATCTTTGTTTTCGTATAGAAGGTTTAAAACCTTTTCTATTCGTTTGAATACTTCTATTATTGCGTCTAGTTTGAGTCAATTTATAAGGTTTACTTCTACTTTGAGTTGTTCCACCAGCAATTACAAAAGCATCATTTACATGGCTTTTCTCCATGCCTAATTTAATCCTGTCATGTTTTGTAATATAGCCATAAGTCCAGTCACACTTCAGAGTATTTACCAATCTCCATCTAACGATGTTCATAAACGCAGTTGATTTTAGTGGTTTTCTTGCTTTTTTCTGTACTTCTGGATAACCAAACTCTTCTGCTGTTTTATCTCCTTTTTTCTGATTGTATTTATGACAGGCCAAAGTCAGGTTTGAAACTCTGTTTGTTCCACCTCGGATTTTAGGTATAATGTGTTCAATTTCTAACGGAATATTGCCCTTACCACAATAGGCACACTCATGCTTCCACTTTTCTAATAAATATTCCCTCACTTCGTAGCCTTGTAATTCTCCCTGCTGGTATTCTATTCCTTTAATCTCTGGATTCTGTAGTTTATGTGTATCAAAGCTTGCTACTTCTACTGTGATTTCTGTTA